>CAZVEE010000050.1:0-21626 GCA_964625525.1 uncultured Alphaproteobacteria bacterium
CTTTCAGGAAAAGTGTGCGCGGTTTTCCGCCCGGAAAGCGCGCTAAACCAAAGACTAAGAGCGCTTTCAGGAGCGGCGCACGTTCGAAACGGTCGCCGCTTTCGCGGGGTGGGGCTATGACAAACCGGTTTTTGTGTTGAGCACTACGCTGCGAACCGTGCCCGCGCGCCTTCAGAACAAGGCCACGATCCTGCCCGGACCACTGCCAGCGGCTCTGGATCGTCTGGCGGCGGCGGGCTACCGGCATCTCTATGTGGATGGCGGCGCGGTGATCCGCGGTTGTCTCGACATGGATCGGGTGGACACGCTGATCATCACCCGCGTGCCGATCCTTCTGGGGGCGGGGGTGCCTCTGTTCGGTCCTTTGTCCCGGCGCCTTCGGTTTCGCCTTGATCGCACGGAAGCGCTCACCGACGACCTCGTCAAGTCCACGGACACGCGGATCCGCACGCCATCGTGACGGCAAGACCAGATGCCGGGTCTTCCCCAGATGCCGGGTCTTCCCCAGATGCCGCGTCTCCCCCAGATGCCGCGTCTCCCCCAGATGCCGCGTCTCCAAGTGCGGGATCTCAGGCGTCGCCCAGCGCCCGGCCATTGGCCGTGTAGCGGCTCAGGTCCGTGGTCTGCAACACAGCCTGTGCATGCACATATCCCGCCTCAATCGCCTGATCGAAGGCCTGCCAATCGCGCACGCCAATGCCGGCAATGGGCGGATCGAACAACAGGTCGGCGCGTGCGCGGGCCAGCTTGCTCTGGATCTCACTGTTCACGGTGCCTGACCGCATCAGCAGGCTGACGATCCCCGGGCCGCCTGAAACCGTGTCCCCCAGAACGCCCCACTCATGCTCGCGCCAGTTGGAGCCTTTGGTGGACAGGAACGCGTTGTGGTCTTCCACATCCACGCCGATGACCGGTCCGCGCCGGTATTCGCTCATCACCGTGACCGGAAAATTATTCAGCACGGCGCCGTCCACCAGCACATCGCCCCGGCGCACCACTGGCGGCAGCACGCCGGGAATGGCAATGCTGGCGCGCAGGGCCTGCCAGATCAGCCCCTTGGTGTGCACCATCTGGCGCCCCCGGGTCAGGTTGGCTGACACGCAGTAATAGGGCAGCCACAGATCCTCGATATGGCGGGTGCCGAAGTGTTCTTTCAGCAGGCGCTGGACTTTCCGACCTCGGACGAAAGAGACGAAGGGCAAGGTATAATCATTCAGCGGATTGGTCTCAACGAATGTCGCGCGCATGCGCGCCTCAATCTCATCATCGTCCCAGCCCGAGGCGACACAGGCCGCCACCAGCGCGCCCATGCTGGTGCCGCCGATGCGATCAATGGCCACGCCCGCCTCACGCAAGGCCCGGATCACGCCCAAATGGGCAAAGCCCCGCGCACCGCCTCCCGCCAGCACCAAGCCCACCGCCCGGCCCGACATGTGACGCACCAGCCGGTCCACGGCGGCGGCATCATCGAAGCACATGTTGAAATGAAAGTCCGGGCGCAGGCGTTCGATCCAGGCGCCGCAGCCGCTGGCATGGTCCGTGCCCGACGGAAACAGGATCGCTAGTTCCACGAACCGCCGCGGTCCTTGCAGCAGGAATTCTTCCATGGGATGGGTATAAGGGCTCAGCGCGTCGGAGCGCGCCATCAACAGAATCCGGTCCGCCTGACGCACACATTGGCGGCTCCAGCCCGCCGCTTCGCCGTCACTCAGATAAATGACGTGGTCGTGCTCGGCCTCCACATTGTGGAACCAGTCGGATCGGTTCGCCTCCGCCGACCGGTCGAGCAAGATCGCCCGCAGGCCCTGCGCCTGGAACGAGGCGACGATGCGCTCGGCTGTCTCTCGGCAGGGGACGCCGGCGGTAATGGGCAGTAGGGTGATGGTCTTGGGTGCCACGGGCTGCATGGACGGGTCGTTGCGCCCTTCCATGGACTCTTTCAGCCGGCGGGCCAGATGCTGCGCCAGGTTTTCCATCACCACCGGGTGACGCGCCACGATACGCTGGAACAAGTCCGGTGAAATGCGCAGAAGTTCACTGTCGCGCAACGCGATCAAGGTGGCGGTGCGCGGCCCGCCGGAAAGCAGGCTCAGTTCACCGACTGTCTGATAGGGAACAAACTGGCCCGCTAGATAGTCCTCGCCGGCGGGATCGGGCAACCACATGCCCAGGCTCCCGGCGGTGATGATAAACAGGCCCTCATCGGTGTCCCCGCGATGCATCAGCGGCGTGCCGCCAGGCAGGCTGAACCATTCTAACTCGGTCAGGAACGGGTCCAGGTCTTCCGGAACCAGCCCTTTGAACAAGGCGAGGGAGGGGACAAGGTGGCGCACCCAGCCGACCGGGTCCGCGCTCTTGTTTGTGCCGCTGCGCCAGAACCAAGCCATCGGTTTGCCTCACACCTCATCGGAGGCTACGGGCGAAAGGCGCCAGACGCCGGTTGCGGTCATCACCACGCGTCCGCTGGCGGTGATATCCCCACTGACAAAGGCGATAGAGCGCGTGCGCCGGGTGATCGCGGCCCGTGCTTCCAGGACGTCGCCCGGCTGTGGTGCGCCGGTGAAGTCGCAATTGAGCGAGACGCAGCGGGCGGCGCTGTTGCTGGCTTCTCGCGCCACGCAGGCGCCAAGAGCGGCTTGGGCCAAACCCATGAGCGGGCCGCCATGGGCTGTGCCATCGTCGGCCAGATGGCGCGCGTCCAGCGTCAGGCGCAGCACCGGGCTGTCCGTGTCGGACACGGCCGGTGCTGTTTCGATGGGGCCGATGACCGCTTCAAAACGGGTGTCGCCGTCAGGTCTCACGATCCACCGCTCATCAGGCCGAAGCTCTTTACCGCCGCAAGCGCGATGGGGTGGCCGTGCTCCTGCACGAAATGGCCGCCCGTCTCGACTTCCATGGGTTCGGGGCAATTGCGAATGAAACTGCGGGTGTGGGCCATCACGTCCGGGCCCAGCACCGGGTCTTGCATGCCGATGGCCATAAAGCTCTGGCCCGCCCAGTGTTCACTCAAGAAGCTCTTGGCCCGGAGCGAGATATCGACGCCTTCCATGCCCGGCTCGACCATCACCAGGGCCGGGAAGCGGCGCACTCCCGCCTTGAATGCCTGGTCCGGGAAGGGCGCGTTATAGGCCGCCGTCTCATGCGCATCCAGGCCCGGCACGGCGCGGGCCATCAGCGCGCCCACATCCAGGTCCGGATTGGACGCCACATAGGCCTTCCAGGCATTGAAGCCTTCGCCCGGCGTTTGACCGGTGGCGAGTGTGGTGTTCATCACCAGAAGGCGGGTGATGCGGTCGGGATACTCCATGGGCAGGGTCAGGCCCAACAGCCCGCCCCAGTCCTGGACCACCAGGCACACATTGCGCAGGTCCATGCGCTCGATGAAGCGCATCAGCGTGTTGCGGTGGAAACTGAACGTGTAGACCGCGTCGTCCACCGGCTTGTCGGAGCGGCCGAAGCCGAAAAAGTCCGGCGCCACGACCCGCGCGCCGGCGCCGCGGAAGGCGGGCAGCATCTTGCGGTAAAGATAGGCCCAGCTCGGTTCGCCGTGCAGGCACAAAAAGGTCGTCGCCGCGTTGCGCGGCCCCTCATCCACATAATGGAGGCGCAAGCCCTCATACCCTGGCAGATCGTCGATATAGTGGGGCTGATAGCCCCAATGGGGCATGTTGACGAACCGCGCGTCCGGTGTGCGCACCGCGTTTGTGCTCATGGGCCTGTCCTCCGGTGGTTTTTTTGTGCGCGCTCAGAAGGGCAGGCTCGCCCCGATCTGAAGCGCGTGCACTTTGCTTTCAAACTCCGCCCCGTCCAGCGTGGCGTCCTGTAAATCCAGATACCGATACTGGGCCGAGAAGGTCATGCGGCCGTCAAAGCTGTAATTCACGCCCGCCACCGCGTTCCAGGCAAAGACCACTTCGTCATCGTCACGGGTGTCGTCTTCAATGCCGATGCGCGCCACGCCAACGCCCCCGCCCACATAGGGCTCCACATTGGTGCCCGTGGGCAGATCGTAATAGCCGTTCACGAGGCCGGAAAAGGCCTCCACGTCGCCGTCGAACTGGTCTTCATCCAGATCCGCCTGATAATAGCCCGCCTCGAATTCCAGCCGCACATCGCCATAGGCATAGCCGGCCGCGCCGTGGGCTGTCAGGCCCGTATCGGTATCCACATCGTCGCTGTCGCTGCGCAGGTCGAACCAGGCAAGGCCCACTTTCGCTGTGCCGTAAAAGCCGTCTTCCGCCTGGGCGGGCGTTACGCCGAAAGCCGCCGCCGTCCAAAGTGCCGCCGCGGCCAGCGCGCCGATCATACCGTTTTTCATCCTGGTCCCCGGGACTGTTACGAGTGGGAAGGAGTGCATCACACGAAATCTGGTTTGCAGGCGAGGGCCCACTGCCCGCATCCTATCCTTTTGAACCGGGCGGCGTCACCTCTCGCGGTGCACCATGCCTGGGAATTTACCGGTGGCCGCCGAGGCGGCGCCCGCACAGGAGGACGACAAGGCCATGCGTCAGGCCACGGGGATGATCAGCATCGCCACTCAGGGCTGCGGTTTCACCGATATCACCGCTCGAATCGCCCGCTGGTTGGAGGCGGAACAGGCGCGCGAGGGGCTGCTCACGCTCTTCATTCGCCACACCTCTGCATCCCTCATCATTCAGGAGAATGCCGATCCGGTGGTGCTTGAGGATTTGGCGGCCTTTCTCAGCCGGCTCGCCCCGTGGGGCGAAGGGCTCTACGCCCATGACACGGAAGGCCCTGACGATATGCCCGCCCATATCCGCGCGGCTTTGACCCAAAGTCATCTGGCGGTGCCCGTCACCGGCGGCGCCCTGGCCCTGGGCACATGGCAGGCGCTTTACCTCGCGGAACACAGGGCCAAGCCCCATGTGCGCCAGATCGCGCTCCATCTGCTCACGGAGTGAGCCTATACTCGCGCTGAAAGAACAACACCTTTAGGGGAGACCGCCTCATGGATTTCACCATGCCCGCTTGGATCACCGCCAAGCTCGACGAGATCGACCGCTTTATCGAGGCCGAGATCAAGCCGCTGGAACGCCAGGACGACAATATCCGCTTTTTCGATCACCGCCGCGAGCACGCTCGCACCGATTGGGACCGGGGCGGCATGCCCCGCCATGATTGGGAAGAGTTGCTCTCAGAAATGCGCCGGCGCGCGGACAAGGCTGGTTTTCTGCGCCTGGCACTGCCGCGTGAGTTCGGCGGCGAGGATATCGGCAATCTCGCCATGGCCATCATTCGCGAGCACTTGGCCGCCAAGGGCCTTGGCCTGCATAACGACTTGCAGAATGAAAGCTCCGTTGTCGGAAATTTCCCGCAAGTGCTGATGTTCCGTGATTTTGGTACGGACGCTCAGAAAGCTGAATTCATTCCCGGCATGATGAACGGGACCCACCGCATCGCCTTTGGCTTGACCGAGCCCGATCACGGCTCGGATGCCACCTGGATGGAAACTCGCGCCGTGCGCGAGGGGGCGGGCTGGCGCATTTCTGGCGAGAAAATGTGGAACACCGGTCTCCATGTGGCCAACTGGGATATGATCTTTGCACGCACCAGCGGGCGCGACGGCGAAGCCCTCGGGATCACGTGTTTCCTGGTTCCCACAGATGCTGATGGGTTCCATACAGAGGAATTCCTCTGGACGTTCAACATGCCCACCGACCATGCGCGGGTGCGCCTCGATAATGTCTGGGTGCCGGACACAGCCATTCTCGGCACGCCCGAGCGGGGCCTGGAACTGGCCCAGCATTTCGTGCACGAGAACCGCATCCGCCAAGCCGCCTCCAGCCTCGGCGCGGCCCAGTTCTGCATCAACGAATCCGTGGACTATGCCAATGCCCGCAAGCCCTTCGGCCGGGCACTCTCGGTGAACCAGGGCATCCAGTTCCCGCTCGTAGAGCTGCACGCGGAAGCGGAGATGCTGCGCCAGCTCATCCGCAAGACCGCCTGGGAGATGGATCAGATGACCCAGCCCGAAGTGGCCCGGCGCATCTCCGACAAGGTGGCCATGTGTAACTATCGCGCCAACCGGCTGTGCTGCGACGCGGCCGACCGGGCCATGCAGGTCCATGGCGGTATGGGCTATTCCCGTCACAAACCGTTCGAGCATATCTATCGTCACCACCGCCGCTACCGCATCACGGAAGGGGCGGAGGAGATCCAGATGCGCAAGATCGCCGGTCACCTGTTCGGGTTTATCGGTAAGAACTAGAGCCGTTTCACTGAAAACCAGATCATTGAAACGGCTCTCAGTCCTTACTTTGGCGCGCTTTCCGGGCGGAAAACCGCACACACTTTTCCTGAAAGCGCTCTAAAGCTCATGCACCATCGAGATCACCAGCACCCCGTCTTTGCCGGCGGTGCGGGTGCGCTCCCGCCAGCCGAGCGCGCGGTGGAATTCCCGCGCGCCGGTGCCTTCCACCACATCGATGGTGGCCTGCTCGTGCCCGCGCTCGCGCAGCACGTCAAGAGCGGCTTCCATCATCAGCCGGCCAATGCCCAGCCGGTGATGATCCGGATCCACATAGATGTGGCGGATATGGCTGGTGCCCGGATCGAAGTCGAAGAAGCCGACAATGTCCGCGCCCGCTTCCGCCACATACATTTCCCGCCAGTCATGGGCGATGGCTTCGGCCAGGCGTTGGGGCGCTTCTTCCACGGCTTCCGCCGTCAGCACGCCCTGATAGGCATGCGCCCAAGAGCGCACCGCCGTGCGGGTCAGCGCGGTGACGTCGCTCCGGCTGGCGGGTCTGATGAGCACGGCCGTCATGGTGCCTGAACCTTGTCTCTAGCGTCGTCCTTGGACGGGTGTGCCGCTCTCTCCACGCGGACAGCGAGCGGCACAGGCCTTAAACGCTCAATAAATAACCTGTACGTGTGCCGGCGCAATCCGATAGTCCCTAATATCGGCCGAGCCTCCCCCTTTTCCCCCTCCTCTGTTTCAAATAGGGGACAGTTCACCGCTCACACTTTATGATCGCTTCGCGACCGTTTCTTGAAGGCCCGGCCGCTACGGTCGGGGATCCAAAGACCAAGGGAAAAGCGCCATGCGTGAAGCCGTCATCGTCTCAACCGCCCGGACCGGGCTTGCGAAGTCCTTTCGCGGAGGGTTCAACAGCACCCATGGCGCCGTCATGGCCGGCCATGCGGTGAAGCATGCGGTTGAGCGCGCCAAGCTCGATCCTGCTGAGATCGAAGATGTGTTCATGGGCTGCGGTCTGCCAGAAGCCGCGACGGGCCAGAACATCGCCCGCCTGGCGGCCATGTGGGCGGGGTGTCCGGTTTCCACTGGCGGTGTCACCATTAACCGCTTCTGCTCGTCCGGGCTTCAGTCCATCGCCATGGCGGCCCATCACGTGATGCACGAGCAGGTGCCCGCGGCCATTGGCGGCGGCGTGGAATCCATTTCCCTGACCCAGGCCAACATCAACACCAAGCACATCGTAGAAGAGCATCTCTACTCGGTGATGCCGGCGCTCTGGATGTCCATGATCGAAACGGCGGAAGTCGTGGCCGAACGCTACGGCGTCACCCGGGAGTATCAGGACGAGTACTCCTATGAGAGCCAGATGCGCACCGCGCGGGCCCAGCAGAACGGCCTCTTCGACGATGAGATCGTGCCGCTCGACACCGTCATGACCAAGACGAACAAGGAAACGGGCGAGACGTCCCAGGTGCCCTATACGGTCACCCGCGATGAATGCAATCGCCCCGAAACGACGCTAGAGGGTCTGGCGGGACTGAAGCCCGTGCACAAGGGCGGTTTGCAGGTGGCGGAAGGCAAATATGTCACCGCCGGCAATGCCAGCCAGCTCTCCGACGGCGCCTCGGCCTGTGTGGTCATGGAAGCCCGCGAAGCCGAGCGCCGGGGCGTAGAGCCGCTCGGCCGTTTCAAGGGGTTTGCAGTCGCTGGTGTGTCCCCGGACGAAATGGGCATTGGTCCGGTCTATGCCATTCCCCGGCTCTTGGAGCGCCACAATCTGAAAGTGGACGACATTGATCTGTGGGAACTGAACGAGGCTTTCGCCAGCCAGTGCCTCTATTGCCGTGATCAGCTCGGCATCGCGCCGGAGATCTACAACGTGAATGGTGGCTCCATCGGCATCGGCCACCCCTTCGGCATGACCGGCTCCCGCCTCGTCGGCCACGCCCTCATCGAAGGCCGCCGGCGCAACGCGAAAAACGTGGTCGTCTCCATGTGTATCGGCGGCGGCATGGGTGCTGCGGGCCTGTTCGAGGTGCTGTAAGACGCCTGCGGAGGATTAGGGCCGAGGGTAAAATGCTGGTCGGGGTTGAAGGCCTCGACCAGCTGTTCGTCTGCTTGCGAACCGAAAAGCCTTAGGCCCGTTTCTCTTTCATCTTGTCCCGGCGGTCATCAAGCTGGCGTAGCGCCGTGGCAAAGGCGTCGCGCACGACCGTTTGTACATCTTCGTGCACCGGACGTTCCTTGCCGTTGTGGGACACGACGATGTCGGGCTGGCCGGGCATTGTGATGTGCAGGCGCACATCCACCGGGTCATGGGGTGTTGCGGCCGAGGTGCGGGCGGGGCGGGCGATGGCCACGCGGCATGAGGTCAAGCGGTCGAAATGGCGTTCAAGCTTGGCCGCTTCCTTGTGGACCAGGGCCTCTACGGCCGGGGACGGATCCACATGCTCGAAGACGATTTCCAGGGGCTGCTGCATTTTGTGACCTCCTTGCAGTCTTTGTAACAGGACCCACGAGTCAAGCAGCAGATTATGGCCATTCTCTGTACGGAGCCTTGATCCTACTCAAGGGATTTCGAGAGAAAAAAGCGCCGCCGCCCGCTTTTGGGGTAGGTCACGTCCCCGAACACCACATAGCCCAGCGTCTCGTAAAACCCACGCGCTTGGAAATCAAACGTGTCCAGATGAATGAGGCCGCAGCCGCGCGCCCGCACCTCGTCTTCAAGCCGGGTCATGAGGACGCGTCCCAGGCCCGCGCCGCGCCGGGTTTCCGCCACCCACAGATCCTTGACAATCACGGCCCCATGGGTGGCGTACCAGTTTGCAATGAGGCCGGCGGCGATATCGCCGCCGGCTTCGCGCAAAAACAGGCCTAACGGCTCGCGCGAGAAGGGCACGGCCACGGCCGCCGCATGGGCCGTCAGGCCCTCCTCGACGCAGTCAATATCATGCGCTGACGGATGGCTTTCCACAGTCAGCGTCAGGCCCTGTTCTGTCAGGTTTGGCGGCGTGGGGTGTGTCATGGATCAGGTTGCCGGGGGTCAGGTTGCCGGGTCCGGAGCAATCCGCACCAGGAGCTTTCCGGTGTTGGCGCCGGTGAACAGGCGCTGTACGGCGCCGGGGGCGTTTTCCAGGCCTTCCACAATGTCGGTCTTGTATTTCAGGCGCCCTTCCATCATCCAACCGCCCATTTCCTGCAACGCCTCGCCGATGCGTGGCAGATAGTCGGTGATGATAAACCCTTCACAACGCACCCGCTTCATCAGAATGTTGCGGAACATATAGGGGCCCGGCACCGGTTCGGTGGCGTTGTAGCTGGAAATCAAGCCGCACAGGGCGATCCGTCCACCCACATTAATATGGGTGAGGACCGCATCGAGGATCTCACCGCCCACATTTTCAAAGTTCACATCAATACCATTGGGGCAGGTCTCGCGCAGGCGCTCCAGCACTGGCTCGGTCTTGTAATTGATGCAGGCATCAAAGCCCAAGTCTTCCGTCACCCAACGGCATTTGTCGTCCGCGCCCGCGATGCCCACCACGTGACAGCCCTTGATCTTGGCGATCTGGCCCACCACTGAGCCGACGGCCCCTGCGGCCGCCGACACCACCACGGTTTCACCCGGTTGGGGCTGGCCGATATCCAAGAGGCCGAAATAGGCGGTGGCACCGGTCATCCCCAGCACACTCATCCACGCATCGAGCGGCACGCCCAAACCTGCGGGTACTTTCCCCGCGCCATCGCCCGGCACCACCACATAGTCCTGCCAGTTGCCCAGGCCCGGCAGCACAATGTCGCCTTCTTGGAATTTCGGATGGCGCGATGCGGCCACGACGCCCAGCGTGCCCCCGCGCATCACATCGCCGATTTCCACCGGCGGCATGTACTGGTCCATATCGGACATCCAGATGCGATTGGTGGGGTCAAGCGACAGCAACAGATTGCGCACCAGGATCTCGCCCTCGCGCGGCTCCGGCACGGGCGACTCCACCAAGGTCAGATCGCCCTCGGCAATATCGCCCACGGGGCGGCGGGTGAGCCGCCATTGCCGGTTGACCGCCGTCATTGTGCCTGTGCTCATGGATTGGTGCTCCCTATGATGCCCGCTGCCCTTCTGGGGTGGTTGGGCTCCGTTGGTTTAGGTCTATCTTAAAAGCACTGTAGGGGAGACTGGCGGTCAGCAACATCTCCGGGGACATCTCGGTGAGTTGATTTCTGCTCGGGGCCGGTTTCACGCTATCCCGGGCGGATCCAGGACAGGCAAAGCACGGGAGATGGCATGCTGGGGCAGAGCGGGGGAAGCGGTATGGCACAGGGGATGGGGCGCCCGTTGGCGCTGCGCATGGCACTTTTGGTCATGGCGCTTCTGGCCCTGTGCCTGCTTGCCGTGCCGGCCCAGGCGGCCCGGGATGGCGGCTCTGAGCAGGTGCGTGTGGAGTTGCTGCCCGAATGGGACGGTGTGCCGGCCGAGGGCGGGTCCTTTTGGATCGCACTGCGTCAGAGCATTATTCCCGGGTGGCATACCTACTGGCTCAATCCGGGGGATTCCGGCCAGCCGACGGAAATCCGCTGGGATCTGCCGGCGGGTGGCTCGGTTGAGCCCATTGTCTGGCCCCATCCCCAGCGCTTGCCCTATGGGCCGCTTGTCAATTTCGGCTATGAGCGCGAAGTGGTGCTGCTCTCCCGCGTAACCCTGCCGGGCGGTCTGACGCCGGGCAGCCGTGTGCCCCTTGAGGCCCGGGTGCGCTGGCTCGCCTGTGAGGAAATCTGCATTCCCCAGGAAGCGGATCTAGCGCTCAGCCTGCCGGTCGTGGCCGGAGCCGCCCAGCCCGATCCCGCCGCCGGCGCGGTGATTGGCGCGGCTTTGGGGGCTCTGCCACAACCCTCGCCCTGGCCTGTGACCTTCGATGTGGTAGAGGGGCGTCTCGTGCTGGGTGTCGCCGCCCCCGAGACCGCCAATGCCTTCGCTTCGGGCCGGGTGGATGAGGTTGTGTTCTTCCCCGAGCCTGACGGTCTCATCGTCAACGCCACAGCTCAGACCGCTGGTTTTGGTGAGGGGGGCTTCACGGTTGCCACCGATGCGGGGTTCAAATTGGTGACCGAGGGCATCACTCCGCCGGAGCGCTTTACCGGGCTCCTGGTCATCGCCGAAATGGTCAATGGCGAGCGGCTTGAGCGGGCGGTGTCCTTCGAGGCGACCCGCGCTGGCGTGCCGCCCGCCTGGATGGCGGCCGTGCCAGCCGCCCGCACTCCGTCGTCTGGCGGGGGGAGTGTGCTTCAGGCGCTGGGGCTGGCGGTGCTGGGCGGGCTCATTCTCAATCTCATGCCGTGCGTGTTTCCGGTGCTGTTCATGAAGGCCTTTGGCTTTGTCGAGGCGGCGCGGGAGAATCCCTGGCAGGTGCGCGCCCACGGCATGGCCTTCACGTTCGGGGTGCTGGTCAGTTTTGCCGTGGTGGGGGGGGCGCTGATCGCGCTCAGAGCGGCCGGCGAGCAGATCGGCTGGGGCTTTCAGTTGCAATCACCGGCGGTGGTGACGGCGCTCATTTATCTCCTGCTGGCCGTGGGGCTCAGCTTTTCAGGGGTGTTTGACGTGGGCCGGTCGCTGGTCGATGCGGGCAGCGAGGCGACCCGGCGCGGCGGTCTTGTGGGGCCGTTCTTCACGGGCGTGCTGGCCACCCTGGTGGCGACGCCCTGTACGGCGCCCTTTATGGGCACGGCCATTGGGTTTGGGCTGACGCAGTCTTCGGCTGTGGCGCTGGGGATTTTTCTCGCGCTGGGCTTTGGCATGGCGTTGCCGTGGCTGGTGCTGAGTTTCTCGCCGGGCCTGTTGCGGCTGTTGCCGCGCCCAGGGGCATGGATGGAATTTTCCAAGAAATTTCTTGCTTTTCCCATCTATGCGACCGCGGCCTGGCTGCTCTGGGTGCTCACCCAGCAAGTGGGGGCCGACGGCCTTGCGGCTGCTCTTGCGGGCGCCGTGTTAATCGCCTTTGCCGCCTGGCTCTACGGTCAGGTGCAAGACGGCCCCGGCGGCTGGCGCCGGGTCGGAGGCGGCTTGGCTGTGATGGCCCTTGGCGGCGCGCTGGCGCTTCTGTGGCCTCTGAACGCGGCGACGCCCCCTGCGTCGGCGGTGACCACATCGGATACGGCGCAAGCGGATTATGAACCCTATTCCGCGGCGCGCTTGGCGGCGTTGCGTGCCGAGGGAACGCCTGTCCTCATTAATGCCACGGCGGCGTGGTGCATCACTTGTCTCGTGAATGAGCGGGTGGCGTTAAGCGCGCCGGCGGTCGTTGCCGATCTGGAGGCGCGGGGCGTGGCCTATCTGAAAGCGGACTGGACCAATCGGGATCCGGAGATCACCCGCCTTCTGGACCAATTCAGCCGCAGCGGCGTGCCGCTTTACGTGTTGTACCCGTCGGGACAAGAGGCAGCGCCAGTGGTTCTGCCGCAATTGCTGACCGAGGCGATTTTGCTCGACGCCCTGGAGCGTATCTAATCCATCACCTGAGAGGAGACATCCATGTTTGATCAGCTCAAAGGCTTTGCCCTTGCCGCCGGGATCGCGGTGGTTACGGCCACGGCCGCCGTCGCGGCGCCGCCCATCAACCAGCCCGCGCCGCTTTTTGACGGCGTGGACAGCAATGGCGAGGCCTTCTCGCTGGCCGATTACCAAGGCCAGACCGTGATCCTGGAATGGACCAACCATGACTGCCCGTATGTGAAGAAGCACTATGGC
The DNA here is from genome assembly GCA_964625525.1 of uncultured Alphaproteobacteria bacterium. GTDB lineage: Bacteria > Pseudomonadota > Alphaproteobacteria > JAJFIK01 > JAJFIK01 > CAZVEE01. The sequence continues at coordinate 12,960 of CAZVEE010000050.1, forward strand.
GCCAACAACATGCAGGCATTGCAAGAAGCCGCCGTGGAAGCGGATAGGGTGTGGGTCACAGTTGTTTCCTCGGCACCGGGTAAGCAGGGCCATGTGTCCGGCGATGAGGCCAATGAGCTGACCCAAGATCGCCGCGCAAGCCCGGCGCGTGTGCTGTTGGACGAGAGTGGTGCCATCGGCCGCCTTTATGACGCGCGTACCACGCCGCACATGTTCATCATCGATCCGGAAGGCGTGCTGCGCTACAACGGTGCCATCGACAGCATCGCGGACGCCGATCCTGCCAGCATTCCGGGTGCGGTCAATTATGTGACGGCGGCGCTTGCCAATCTGGACGCCGGTGAGCCAGTGGCCGACCCGATCACCACGCCCTATGGCTGCTCGATCAAATATTGATCGCAAACCGCCTGATCAGAGAGCAACGGCCCGTCCATGGACGGGCCGTTTTGCATGCCGCGCGGGGCGTTGAAGCAATCACGCTTTGTATGGATCATCCATATCGTGGCGTTCCAGAAAGGAAACCCGTTCACGATCAAGGCGTTGCGCCTCGATGGTGCACTGGATCGCTTGTTCGATGTCGCCTTTGTCGCGTGCCATACCGGCCAGCTCATCGAGCAAATCCATACGGTGGTTCGTGCGCAGAAGATAAGACTGAGCCTCGGCCGTCATATCGCTGGTGTCGAGGCGCCGCGCCGGGGCCGGGGCGGGGGCAGGCGCAGGCGCCCCGTCGAGCAGGTCGCCGCCATTAAGGGGGGCGCGAGCAGTCCGGGGATTGTCTTGCGCCTGCTTCTCTAAATCACGGCGGGCGAGTTCCTCGTGAATTTCTTCGATGCGGCGGCGCAGATAGCCCAACCGATCATCCGCATCCTGCGCATCAATGACGAAGCGGCGCCCGCTTTCGATGTCGAAACATTCGGACAGGAAACGATCGCGGGTTGCGATCAGTTGATCAAGGGAAATGGTGTGAAGGGACTCTGAGGTCATGGCTATGCCGCCAGCCTGGGGCACAGCCGAGGCCCTACCGGCCGGATGGCCCGTGTCGTGTCCGCCGGCATCCTGTGCGCCTGAGTTGTGGCCCGATCTGCGGGTCGCTCCGCCATTGTGCATCTCCGCGCGGTAATGCGCGTTATCATGAGGCATGCCACGCATGCCGTTTGGATCATGGGCCCCCGTCATACCGTCCGATCCGGATTGATCACCCCGATGTGCCGGGTACTGAAAAACATCACCCTTGTCTCGCCCCATGACCATGGCGCGCGATCCCCCCCTCATCCCGTCTGGCCGTTTCCAGGTCGGCTTGGCCTTGCCGTTCGTGGTCCACCCGGACCAGGCGGAACCCGATCCAACATCTCTCGCCCCTTCACAGCCTTAGCCAAAGCGGCGGACTTTCGACTGCTAGACCGTTGCGCACCCAGGCTCGTGCGGGCCGTGGCGCTATCCGGATCCAGCCGGATGAGCTTATGACTAAACGCAACTGAGCTTGATACAACTATGACTTAAGTCAGGTGCCATCACCGATCCGGGGCATTATCCATCTGGCCTGCCGCGCCGCGCCCACCCCGAAATAATGACACACTTTATGTCATTATGTCTGGTTCCATCGCGGCGCCGGACGAGCCAACCGGGAGTTGTTCCCTGACGGACGATGAAACGGTAGCATCCGTTAGTTACCCCGTCTACGAGTTTCCCGGCGCCGCTTCTCGGATTGGGGAGGGCTGCCTGTGACAAGTGTGAACCGTCACAGCGGGTGTGATTTTCATCTTGGACATCTGCCATGCCCTGCCATCCGCATGTGGCGATTCAACGGATTTCAGCGGCGCTCTGCCCTTTTTTTAAAGCCCGAACAAGGAAGCGCGCCGGGTGCACCGAGGCCAAAAGATCTCGTTCCAAAGGCGGAGGGTCCCCACAAACCTGGCTTGCCACCAGCTCCGCCAACAGCGGCGCGGTTGTGAGACCGCGCGATCCCAGGCCGGTCATGGTCATCAGATGCGGCCAATACTCCGCTTGCGGATAAGCATGTGTAGGACCCCGCGCCCTCAATTGTGCATAGTGTTGCTCGTAGCAATCGATGCGGGGCAAGGGGCCGGCCACAGGCATATGGTCTGGGGTCGTGGCGCGGATAGCCAGGCGCGCTTCTAGCCCTTCGGATGGGGATAGGCCCGTGAATAGGGGCAAAAGCCCAGCACACAGGCCCAGATTGTGCTGATGCCCGGCCAGCAGGGCGGCCTCAGGGTCCACAGCGTCCGTGACAGAGTCATAAGTGGCGCCGAGAACCGTGCCACCGCCGGGCAGGGGCGCAGCATAACCACCATAGGTGACGGCGCGGGCAAGCGGGCGCGCGGTTTCGGTGATGATGGACAACTGCCCCCGTGAGGCGCGCAACGGCAGTGCGGCCCCACCCGGTGCCCCCGCCACGGCCATGCCATGGGCCATGATGACAAGATCCGCATCCAGAGTGTCAATGGCGTGTTGTGCATCACGCAGGGTCAGGCGCCACCCATCCGCGCGTGGTGCCATCGCCGTGAGGGTGGCCTGACGCACAGGGGCATCACCGGCCAGGTGACGCACCAATGCAGCAGGATCAAGGGCACCAGCGGCGGCCTGAAAAAGGCCTGGCCGCGTGACCGGTGCGCCGGCAAGGTCGCTGGCCTCGCGGCGGGTCAGGGGGCGCATCCAGTCGAGCGGCAGCGCCTGGGCCATGACCAGGGCCTGTTGGCGGCGCCAGTCGGCCTCGTCCCGGGCCAGTTGCACAACCCCTTGGGTCAGGTCTGGGGCGCCCGTCTCACTCGCCAGCAGGCGGCGCACATAGGCCAGAGCCGCACAGTGGAACCGTCCGGCAGCTGATGGTTTCACCGTCAGGCGAGGTGTGATCAGGCCGCGCGGATTGCCCGACGCCTCGGCCGCCAAGTGCCCGTGGCGTTCTAAGATGAGGGCATCCACGCCGCGCCGGCGCAAGGCCCCGGCCAGGGAGGCCCCCGCAATGCCGCCGCCCACGATCACCGTGCGCCGAGGCCGGGGTGAGGTTGGTGCCGGAGCGAACCAGGGCGCGGTCCGGCTGAGCGGACCCGAGCCATAATACCGACCCCGGAGCATATCGCGCTTGGCGCCGAACCCCGGTGCCTTCTCCACCGTGAAGCCGGCATCTGTCAATCCTCGGCGCACGGCCCCGGCCACGGTGAACGTGGCGAGCCGCGTATCCGGCGCGCTCAGGCGGGCGAGCTGCGCAAAGACCGCCGGGCTCCACATGTCCGGATTGCGCGCGGGCGCAAAGCCATCCAGGAACCAGGCATCGATGCGGGCGTCGAGGGCCGCGAGCATGGGCTCGGCGTGCCCGTGCAGCAGGGTGAGGTGGACGCGGCCGTGGTTGAGATGGAGGCGGTGAAAGCCCGGCAGGGGGCGATCATAGGCCCGGCACAGCGCGCTACTCAGCGCGCCGAGCGCAGGCCAGGCCGCATGGGCGGCCCGTAACTGGGTGGCACTGAGGGGATAGGCCTCGACGGCGATGTAGTGAAGGCGCGCGGGCGCGCGGGGCGCGCGGCGCCACAGGTCCCAGGCGGCAAGGAAATTGAGGCCAGTGCCGAAGCCGGTTTCTCCGATCACGAATGAGTCGCGGCCGGCCCATCGGACGGCAAGGTCGGTGCCGTCCAGAAATACATGGCGGGTTTCCGCCAAACCGTCTTCCGGGGAGAAATAAATATCACCAAAGCGCGCCGAAACTGGCGTGCCGCCGTCACGCCATAAAAGGCCCGGGGCGCTGGTCTGCCCGTGGGACATCCGTCTCCTGACCGGTTTGGGGCGAGCGGGGAAGGGGCGCGTCCGAGCGCAGCTTCGGCAGGGTGGCGTGCTCTGGCGCGGGCGGAGGGCCGGGCATGGGCGGAGGGGCTGGTGCGGCCTCGGCCTCGGGCACGGTTTGGAGGTTCGGCTCGGGCGCGGCGGCCTGTTGTCTTGCAGGGGGCTGTTGTCTTGCTGCGGGCTCTGGCGTTGCACCGGGATCCGGTGCGGCCGGCGCGGGTGCGGTGTGCGTTGATGGCGGGTCCGTGTCCGCAGCGTTGGCATCATCCCTCGCAGGGGTGTGGCGGGGCGGGCCCACATGGGGCGGTTCGCCAAGATACGCCATTAAGACCGCGTGGAAATGCCGGATGCGCCGTTCCTGATCGCTGAGATAAAGGCCCTCACAGCCTCGGCTGCGCAGGCCTTTTTGCACCTCCTCCAGCATGGCCGCGTCTTGATCCAGCACTTCGCCGAAGCGAATCTCGCCATACCCATGGCCGGAATGGGCCGCGCGTTCGCGAGGGCGCGCCGGATCTTGATAGACGAGCGTCTGCACATCGCAATAGCAGCGGTTGGGGTCCTCTTCATGCGGACGGACCCGCAACAACAACACATAGTCTGAGAAGATGTTCACCGAGACATTCGGGAAGATCGTATAGTTATAATTATCCGTGAGCTGTTCATCATTGAGGTGCCGATAAGGCAAATGCGGCAGCCGGTCCTGGATTTCGCGCTTGGCCTTTTGGATGGCGCGGCGGGCGGCCTCGGGCCGATTGTCGAAATTGCGCGGGTGGACGCCCAGCGCTTCGAGCTGGCGGGCGGTTTCCGGCGCGATGGTGGCCCGGTCCGCATGACGCGTTGAGGGAATGAAAAAAGGCACCAGCATGCGGCTGTGGCGGCCATAGGTATCGATCTGGACGTGATAATCCTCCGTCCACGGCAAAAGCTGCGGATGGACGGCTTTCACATGGGTGGTTTCGGAAAAGGCGTCCATGGCCGTTTTCCAATTGCAGGGCCACTCTACCGTCTTGTCCATGCTGTGGACGAGCGCTTCCCACTGATAGCAGTTGAGATGCTCTGGCAGCATTTCCAGGAAGACGGAAAGCGGCTCGGCGTCTGAATTGAAATTCACGAACACCCAGCCAGCCCAGCTTTCACACGTGACCGGCTTCAGATCGAGCGTGCCCTGGGGCAGGCCATCACGGAAGGTCTCGGGGTCGGGGACGGCCTTAAGCTTTCCGTCAACGGACCATTCCCAATTGTGATAAGGGCATACGAAGCCGGTGACATTATAGCTCGCGCGGGCGTCTGCATCGTCGGGCACCAGGCGGTTGCCGCGATGGGGGGAGACGTTGAAGAAGGCGCGGATGCTGTCGTCCCACTGGCGCACGATGAGGATGGATTCGTGACCCAGGCTGTAGAGCCGGGTGTCGCCGGGCTGGGGGATATCCGTCTCGCGGATGGTCAGGAGCCAGGAGCGGGTCCACAAGCCGTCCCACTCCCGGGTCATGAAAGCGGGGTCGGTGTAGCGGCGGGCCGGGATGCGGCCGCTGCCCAGATCTGGATCGGGGGCCTTGTCCATGGGCGTGCCGTGGCCGTCGCGCGGGCTCGCGCGTTCTGGCGCCGGCGCATAAAGCTCGGTCGCGGGGAACGGGGTGTTGGGGTTCACGGGCTTGGTCTTAAAGCGTGGGCGGGTGATCAGGAACTCACCCTCCTGCTTCGATGATGTCCAGGGAAACAGCGCCATGACCTGCTCCGCTTACTCCACGCCCGTACCGCCCGCGGCGACTCTCACACCAGCCTACCGGTCAGGATGGCGGCTTTCAGGGCCCGTGCGCAAGAGACCATTGCGACAGGGAGTCACCAGCCCTTAACCAAATCATGCAGGTCCTGGGCCAGGGCATCGGTATCTTGCGTGTGTTCTGGGACCTGAATGCGCACGATAGGGGCGATGAGAGTGGAAAACCCCTTTTCCGCCGCCAGCGACACCAGCGGGTCCATGAGCGCGCAGGGGCCGCCGCTTTCTACTACGGCCAACCGGCCGGTGCGGGCGAGAGAGCCGAGCAAAGCGGCCTCGTCAAAGGGGGCGAGCGTGCGCGGGTCGATGACTTCGCAGTCTATGCCCTCTTGGGCAGCGAGGCGATCGGCGGCGCGCACGGTCTGGGCCACCAGCGCGGAGAAGGCGAGCACGGTGATGTCGCCGCCCGGCCGGGCGATCCGGGCGCGCGCGAAGGGCAACGGGGCCCGCGCCGGGGCGGCGGCCTCGGCGGGGCTGTCATGCTCCAAAAGCAAAACGGGGGTGGCAAGGCGCAAGGCCTGGGCCATGAGCCCGTGCGCGTCCGTCAGGGTCGCTGGCGCGGCGACCGTGAGCAGGCCACTGCGTGCGGCGAGGGCCGCGCTGGCCCGCACGGCACTGGGACCGGGGGCGAGACGGGCGCGCAGGATCAGCGGCAGAGTGCCGCTGCCGGCCGTGCCGGTGTGGAGCGAGCGACGATGGCGCAGCAGCTCATCCACCAGGCCGTCGAGACGATCAAGCGCGGTCAGGTCCACCACCACGCGCAAGCCGCCGAGCGCCGCGCCGACCGCCGCGCCCATGACCATCTCGCCCTGATGCGGCAGGCGCATGACCCGCCAGGGACCGAATTCCTTGTGCAGCGCCCGCGCCAGCGGCGGCAGATCGGCAATACCGCGCGTGCCCTCGCTCTCCAGAGGGTCCGGCGTCGCCGTAAGCAGGGTCAGCCGGTCGTCCATGCGCATGGCGGCCTGGATGCAGGCATCGACCGTGTCGGCCATGGTGAGCGTCTGGACCGTCATGCTCGCACCTCTGAGCGGGGCGCGGGGAAGGCGGCGTTGAGCGCGCGGGCGACCTGGGCGTCAGCGATGGCCAAGCGATCGGCGTCGAACAGGTCAGCGGCGATGGCTTTTTCGCGAAAGACCGTCAAACAGTCCGCCGGACCCACCAGCGCTTCGATGAGGCTGGGGCCACGCCCGGCGCGGGCCTTGGCGACGGTCGCGACGGCGGCGTGGTGCACGGCAAAGAAGTCGCAGGCGCGCAGGGCCACCGCGTCAAGGCCGAAGCTGCGGGCCCGCTCGATAAAGGGGCCCTGGGGTTGCGGATCGCGGCCGGGGCGCAGGGCCGGGTCGTCCTCGCGCACGGGGCGACTGATCACCAGCAGAAGCGGTAGGGCCATGGCCGCGGCAGCGGCAAGCATATCCACCGTGCGGCCTTCGCTCAGGCAGGATGCGTCCAAATGGGCCACGACCACCGATTGAGGCGCGAGCGCCCGGCGCGCGATGGCGGTGCCAAGGATCACCGCCGGGCTGGCGCCTGCATAGGTCTCAACGTGCGGGCCATCCTCCTGCGCATCCAGGTCGAGATCTTTGAGCAGGGCGGCGCGGCGGTCGGACTGCCCCCCGTTCCCTTCGCGCCCGAACATGCGCAAGGCGAGATCATCCAGGCTGGCACCCGCAGCCAGCCCGTGGGCCGGGCTGATCGCCGAGGCGCAGACGTGATCACCGCCGCGCAGCGCCATGGCGAGGCCGATCAGCAAAGACTCCGGAACACGCGTTTCAAGAGGATTGGCCGAGGTGGATGCTCGCATGGCAAAGCCTCGCATGCCTTGCATGCGATGATAGGCTTCCAAAAGCGCGCGACGCGAGAGCGGCACTGGCTTCCCCACGTAAACCCCACATTTCCTGTTTCATATCGTAACATGGCCGCGGGTCGTTTGTGCGCTGCGTCGACAGCTTTTTTTGCCTCTGTGACCGATTGCGCGGGGGCGCGGCGGCGACGTCCGGCGCCTTGGTTTGGACGTAATCAGAAGGCCAGGGCGCTTGTCCGGCGCTGGGTGGGTCTGCCACGCTGGGTCTAACAGCGCGCGGACAATGCGCTGACACATCACATGGGAGGATTGGTCATGACCGAGAACACAGGACAGCCACAGAGCGGCATACCCGCCAGCGAGGCTCACGTCTTCCATCCGGGACTGCTCGCCGGGCATCGCATTCTCGTCACCGGCGGTGGCACAGGGCTCGGCAAGGAAATGACCGAGCACTACATGCGACTTGGCGCCGATGTGCTCATCTCCGGCCGGCGGGGACCGGTGCTGGAGGAGACAGCGGCGGAGCTGATGGCGCGCCATCCGCAGGGCGGGCGCGTGACGCCGTTGGTGTGCGATATCCGCGTGCCCGACGCGGTGGAAGACACGGTGGAGGCGGCCTTTGCCGGCGGGCCGTTGACGGGCCTTGTGAACAACGCGGCCGGCAATTTCATCTCGCCGACCAAGGATCTGAGCCATCGCGGCTTTGACGCCATCGCCAATATCGTCTTCCACGGCACGTTCTATATGACCCATGCGGTGGGGCGGCGCTGGATCGAGGCCGGCCACCGGGGCAGTGTGATTTCCATCCTGACCACATGGATCTGGAATGGCGGGCCGTTCACCGTGCCCTCCGCCATGTCCAAGGCCGCCGTCAATGTGATGACCAAATCCCTGGCGGTGGAGTGGGGCCCCTATGGCATTCGCCTGAACGCCATCGCCCCCGGCCCGTTTCCCACCAAAGGGGCGTGGGAGCGCCTCAACCCCGGCGAAAGCACGGACACTGCCACCTCGGCCTCAAGCGGGTACAACCCCATGGGCCGCGTCGGGGCCATGCACGAGTTGACCAATCTGGCCGTGTTTCTCATGAGCCAAGGCTGCGATTACCTCACCGGTCAAACCATTGCCATTGACGGCGGGTTGCATTTGGCCAGCGGCGGCAATTTTTCCGGCCTTTCAAGCCTTTCCGAAGAGGACTGGGCGGCCGTCCGTGATATGATCAAATCCGCGAATGCAAAGGACCGCAGTCAGCGGTCCGTGTAGGGAGCAGATCATGGCGGCATCCGGATCCTGGCGG
>CAZVEE010000050.1:21726-25061 GCA_964625525.1 uncultured Alphaproteobacteria bacterium
TGGCGGCATCCGGATCCTGGCGGGCTTCGGAGCCGCTGTTTTTGCTTTGTGTGGGCGCGGGGCTGTTCGGGGAGGCGTTCCGGCCGCTGAGTTTTGACAACGTGCTGTCGACGCCGTGGCGGATCGTCCTGGGGCTCGGTATGATTGCGGCTGGGGTGGCGCTTAATCGCTGGGCGCAGGCGGCGTTGGCGCGGTATGATCAGTCTTCGGACCATATGGTCAAGCCGACACGGCTTGTCACCGGCGGGCCGTTCGCATGGTCGCGCAATCCGCTCTATATCGCGATTCTGGTGCTGGGCGCTGGCTTCGGGCTGCTGCTCAATGGGCCGTGGGTGCTGGTGATGATGGCGCCCATGGCTGTCTTGGTGCGTATCGTGCTGATTGGTCCGGAAGAACAGGAGCTGATGGCCCTGTTCCCCCAAGACTATGCGGCCTATCGCAGGCGGGTGCGCCGATGGCTGTGACGCCCCCTCGGGTCAGCGCGTGGGTTCGCGCAGGCCCAGGGCCGCCAAGGCGTGGGCGACGATCTGAGGCGCGCCCAAGCCCACCTGCTGGAGCTGGTCACCGGGCTTGCCGTGATCGACGAAATAGTCGGGCAGGGTCAGGGGCCGGATGCGGCCCATAGCCGTATTCGGACCATCCTGGGTCAGGGCATGGAAAACTGCGGTGGCGAAGCCGCCCACGGCGCCTTCTTCAATCGTCAGCACCACTTCATGCTCGCGCGCCAGCCGCGACACCAGCGCCACATCAATGGGCTTGGCAAAGCGGGCATCGGCGACGGTCGTGGATACCCCTTGAGCCTCCAAGTCCTCCGCCGCTTTCATCGCATCGCCCAGGCGGGCGCCATAGGACAGAAGCGCCACCCGCGTGCCTTCTTTCACAACCCGGCCGCGGCCAATTTCGAGCGGAGTGCCGATGGCTGGTCGCTCAATACCCACACCCTCGCCGCGCGGGTAGCGGAAGGCGCAGGGGCGGTCGTCCAGCGCCACCGCCGTCGCCACCATATGCATCAACTCGGCCTCATCCGCCGCAGCCATGAGCACGAAGCCGGGCAAACAGCCCAGATAGGTGATGTCATAGGAGCCCTGGTGCGTCACCCCATCCGCGCCCACCAAACCAGCGCGATCAATAGCAAAGCGCACGGGCAGGCGCTGAATAGCGATGTCGTGCACCACCTGATCATAGGCGCGCTGAAGGAAGGTCGAATAAATGGCCGCGAACGGGCGGAAGCCTTCGCAAGCCAGGCCGCCGCAGAAGGTCACCGCATGTTGTTCCGCAATGCCCACATCGAAGCAGCGATCCGGATGCGCTTTCAGGAATTTGTCGAGGCCGGTGCCCGACGGCATAGCGGCGGTGACAGCCACGATGCGATCATCCGTGTTCGCATGGGCAATGAGCGCTTCGGCGAAGACATTCTGATAGGCTGGCGCATTGGGGGTCGGCTTGTGCTGTTTGCCTGAGGGCACATCGAATTTCGCGACGCCGTGATAGCGGTCGGCGGAGGCCTCGGCCGGTTCGTACCCCTTGCCCTTCTCGGTGACGATATGCAGGAAGACGGGCCCCGGCGCGGCATGGGCGCGCTCCAGGACTTCTACCAGCTCTTCTGTATCATGACCATCAAAGGGGCCAGCATATTGCACGCCCAGATCGTCCCACATGGTGCGGGTTTCAATGAAGCGGGGGAGGGCCTCACTGGCCAGGGCCTGCTCGCGGGTGCGCTTATCGGGCAGAGCCACGCGCAGCCCGTCCAGATAACGGCTGAGCGCGCCGGCGGGAGGCGCGATGGACATGTTGTTGTCGTTCAGGATGACGATCACATTGCGGTCGAGCCAGCCCACATTGTTCAGGCCCTCATAGGCCATGCCCGCGGTCATGGCGCCATCGCCAACAATGGCGACGACCGGGTGATCCTCGTTCTGATAATCCCGCGCCATGGCGAAACCGAGAGCGGCGGAAATGGCTGTGGAGCTATGCGCGGCGCCGAAGCAATCGAACTCGCTTTCCTGGCGGGAGGTGAAGCCCGACAGGCCACCGCCCTGGCGCAGGGTCCGGATGCGGTCGCGCCGGCCGGTGAGCACCTTGTGCGGATAGCACTGGTGGCTCACATCCCACAGGATTTTCGCCTTGGGCGTTTCGAAGGCGTAATGGAGCGCGACTGTCAATTCCACGACACCGAGGCCGGCGCCCAGATGGCCCCCCGTGACTGACACCGCATCAATCACCTCGCGGCGGACTTCATCGGCCACTTGGGGCAGGCGTTCGCGCGGCAGGGCGCGCAGCACGTCAAGGGTGTCGAAAGTGTCGAGCAGCGGGGTCGTCGAAGTGTCAGTCATACGCACGTCCTTCGCCGGCTTGGCGCCGGGGTGTCCGGATTAGGAAGATCGGGTGACGATGAAGCGAGCTACGTCGCGCAAAGGCGCGGCGCCCGTGTCAAAGCGGTCGAGATGCTCGCAGGCTTTTTCGCTCAGGCTCTTGGCCTTGTCGATGGCGCCGGCGAGGCCGAGCAGTTTGACGAAAGTGGCCTTGTCCATGTCGGCGTCCTGGCCGGCGGGTTTGCCGAGATCGGCCGCGGTGCCGGTTTCATCCAAAACGTCGTCCTGAATTTGGAACGCCAGACCCAGATCGTCCGTATAGCGGCGCAGGGCCGCGCGGTCCTCCGCCGGACCCTCGCCCAGAATGCAGCCGGCCTGACAGCCAAACGCGATCAAGGCCCCGGTTTTGAGGTTTTGCAACTCGGTGATGCCATCCAGATCGAGCCCGTCGCGCTCCGGTGACAAGTCGATCATCTGTCCCCCAACCATACCGGCAGTGCCCGACGCAATGGCCAGTTCACGTACCAGTTCCATGCGCACGGCCGGGTCCGGGTGCGTGTGGGGATCGGCCATCACTTCAAAGGCTTGGGTCAAGAGGCCGTCACCGGCCAGGATCGCAGTGGCCTCGTCATACTGTTTGTGCACGGACGGGCGGCCACGGCGCAAGGCCGCGTCGTCCATAGCCGGCAGGTCGTCATGGATGAGGCTGTAGCAGTGGATCATCTCCAGGGCAGCCGCCGCGCGCAGCGAGCGCTCCGTAGGCACACCATAGAGATCGGCTGTGGTAACCACGAGGAAGGGGCGCAGACGTTTGCCGCCACCGAGCGCGCTGTAGCGCATGGCGTCGATGACGCGCCCGCGCGGGCCTTCGGCCGGCGGCAGCAGCGTGTCCAGGGTTTTGGTCACTGCGTCCGCGATGGCGCGCATGCGTTGGTCCAGATCGCTCATGGCCGGGGGTCCGTCCTCTTTTATTCCGCCGCGGTTGTGGTGGCTTGGGCGTTGCGGTCTGCTTCGATTTGGGCG
>CAZVEE010000051.1:0-24440 GCA_964625525.1 uncultured Alphaproteobacteria bacterium
GCCGCCAAACAAGCAACAGCCCGCCACGCTCCCAAAATCATATTGTCAAAGAGCACCCCGCCCGGCCCTCGTGAGAGCCAGTCGTTCCGCCTGGAGGCAATGCCTTTGGGCTGGAAGAGCAGATGACGCAGCGGTCATTCCGTGCTCGGGAGGCGTGGATATAGACGCAAACCCCCGACCTTCGCAAGGCCCAAATCTCAGTTTTTTCCTTTTTTCTTAAATCCCGGTTGAGAAGCGGTGGAAAACTCCGCGCGTCCCGCTGGAACTCTCACCCAAGCCTCGTGTTTTCCGCTATAGCCCGGGTGCACCAGCCGGTGTTTTGACACCCCCCTGCCCCGGCACCGGCCCAAAAATGCTGCAAACAGGCCTAGAGTGATCGTGAGACGTGCGAGAGAGGGAGCCCTGAGCCATGTCTGCCGCCAAAGCCAAATCCGGCACACCCGCCCCCCATCCAGAGCGCAAGCCCCACGGCCGGGCCCGGCACCGGCGTAAAGCCCCGGCGGAACCCAAAATCGGCCTGGCGCTGGGTGGGGGTGTCGCACGGGGCTGGGCCCATATCGGCGTCCTGCGCGCCCTCAATAAAGCCGGCATCGAGCCCGACATCATTTGCGGCACCTCCATCGGCGCCGTGGTGGGTGGATGTTACCTGGCGGATCATCTGGATACGTTGGAAGACTGGGCGCGCAGCCTGAATACGCGCACTTTGCTCAGCTATCTGGACTTTATCATCGGCGGCAACAGTCTTCTGGGTGGACGCAAACTCGACACTGTCCTGAACACCTATTTGAAAGACCGCACCATTGAGACCTTGGATCGGCCTTTCGTGGCTGTGGCCGCGGAGCTTGCCACCGGTCATGAAGTGTGGATCGAAGATGGTCCGGTCACGGATGCCATCCAGGCCTCTTACGCGCTGCCAGGCATTTTCGCGCCGCTGCGCCGCAACGGCCGCTGGCTGATCGATGGTGGTCTTGTCAATCCGGTGCCGGTGTCTGTGTGCCGCGCCAAGGGCGCGCGCCTTGTCATTGCGGTGACTCTGAACGCGGATTCCTACGGCAAAAACACCATGCCAAAGCCCGATCTGGAGCCCATCCCGGAGCCCGATGGCTGGTCTCTTGCGGCTTTCGGCATTGGCGCGCCTGCGACCTCAAAGGCCAAAGCATCGCCGGAACGCACCATGATGCGCCAGCTTTTCGGCCGCGAAGAGTCAGCCCCTGGCATGGGTACGGTCATGCTTGGGGCACTGAACATCGTGATGGACCGGCTGTCACGCTCGCGCATGGCGGGTGATCCGCCAGACGTCATGGTCTGCCCCCAGATTGCCCATGTGGGCCTGTTGGATTTTGAAAAGGCGGACGAACTCATCGCCCTTGGTGAAGAGGCCATGGAGCGCCAATTGCCCATGGTCAAAGACGCCCTCACCGTGCTGGCATGACGCGTGGCACAGGCTCACGGTGACACGCGCGAGAACGCCCCGCTATCGGCAAGCGGAAAGCCGGCCATGAGCACCAGCGCAGAAAGCCCGACCACCAACACCCATCGCCACTGGCCCGGGACCCGCCACGCGATAAGCGCTGCCATAATGGTCACCACCACCCCCAGAGCGACACCCAGCGCCCACCCATAGGCCACGCCGAGCGCGCTTTCATAACTGGGCTCTGTATGGTTTGCCAGGATCGTTGCCAATGGCGGCATCCACATTCCGCCGACGGCGAGGACCGTTAGACCCGCGCTCCAAAGCCACCCGCCACCGCTCTCTTGCGAGGATCCACCCATACTGTCAGCTCCGCTCACCATACAGAAGACACCCGATCTCCTTGCGCGATGGTAGAGCACCGCCCCGGCCGTGCACATCTCTAACCCGCTATCTTGGCGGCGGCGTTATGACAGGTAATATGCCAATACGGGAGCGGAAACCGGTTTCTGCACCACACCGCTTGGCCAATCCGCCCCCACTGACCCGAATGCAGAGGGAGGGGACCCATGCACATTTTTCCGAAACTGCGATGGATCGGCGGGCTGCTGCTTGCCTTCTTAACCATGAGCCCGACCGCACTTTCGGCCCAGGTTCTCACCGTGACCTTGGCGGCTGAAGCCACATGGCGCCCGACGGGGCAAGTCACGTCCCTGCGCCCGGACATTGCCATCACCATGCTGACAGATGACACGCTGAAAGCCCGGATCACCGTGTCCGGCGCCCCGAATGACGTGAACCGTTACCGCCAGATCGTCCTGCAAGGCCGACGGGGCACGGGACGGTGGCAAGACCTGCACGATCAGACCGCGCCGGACCGAAGCCTGAGGCTGCCCCGTGATCCACGCCTGCAGGACCCCCGCCTCCAGCAGCAGCCACGCCGCGTTCCTGACCGGCTCACCCGCCCCGGACCACAGCGCGAGGAGCCCGCGCTAAGCGAGCCCATTCAAATCAGCCGAACTTATGAAACACCGGACTTACAGCTCAACCGCCGCATTACAAGCATCCGCGCCATTCTCCGCGACCCCGATGCCCCGCGCGGGGCGCTGGCCTCCGAAGCCAAGCGCGTCGCGGTACGCGAGGCTCCAAAAGTCCTGACCCTGATCGCCATGGGTGGCTCCTGCATCACCGGCGATGCCAATACCAATCACCAGTCGCTGGACGAGGCCGGTATTTGGCGCACCCCGGCGGTCTGTCGGCAAAAAAACGTGCAACCGACCTATCTTGGCGCCCTCACACCGATGGCGAGCGTGAACTGTAATGATCTGTGTAATGAAGGCTGTATGAACTTCATCGAGCATCAGGGGGAGCGGATCATGAGCACCGAAGGGCTCGCCACCTCCATGGAAGCGATCAACAATCCGGGGACCAGCACCTGTCACCGCCGCACGAATGAGGACGGCCTGCGCAACCGGATCGTTATCGGCAAATGGCGCAATACGGAACAAGAGCCCTTCTGCGGCACCCCCCTCACTTTCAATGCCATTCTTGATGGGTTCGCCGAAGCCGACGGCGACGCGGTGATCATGATCGGTCAGAGTCTGGGCGGACACATGCTCACGCGGATTGCACGCGATGACTGGCGCTGGGGCAATGATCTGGACCTGGAACTGCTTGCGCTATGGGATGCCACTTCCGCCGGCGGCGCCGTCACTCAGGTGGGCAGCCGCCCGGCGACAGTGCTGAATTTCTATCAGTACACTGATGTGCCCTTTCAATCCGGCAGTGAAATCACCGACCGGACGGGAGAGCAGTATGATCTCAATACCTGCTTCTCTCACAACGCCATTGCGCGCAGTCAGTTCGTGCACCACACCACGGCCCGTGCCGTGCGCAGTGCCATGACCGCCATCCGCCACCGCGCCCGCATGGGGGAGTAATCCCCCTTGGGCACGGTGAACGCCGAAGCGTGCGGCGGGCGCGGCCCGCCGCGTCCTCACCCGGCGATGTAATTCTTCAGCGCTTCGGCTTCTGCCTCGACTGTGGCAAGCTTGACCCGCACCACATCCCCAATGGAGACAATCCCGATCAGCGTCCCGGTGTCCATGACCGGCACATGGCGAATGCGCTTTTCGGTCATCAGCTCCATGAGCTGATCCACCGTGTCAGTGGGCGCACAGGTGATGACATCAGCGGTCATGAACTCCCGAATCGGCTCGTCCATGACGCTTGGGCCATGCACGGCCAGCGCCCGCACGATATCGCGTTCCGACAGCACGCCCACCGGCATGGCCCGGGCATCCACGATCACCACTGCGCCGATGGCCCGCTCCCGGAGGATTTGTGCTGCATCGGCCAATGACTGGCCCGCCTGCGCCGTGTAAATCGTCGCCCCCTTATCTTTCAGGATCATGGCTACCGTCATTTGGTCTCGCCTCCCTTGGCTAAGCGACCCCCACAGCACACGTGTCGCGCGGGTCCCTGATTTGGCGTTTTCCCAACCCGACGCTTGGTTTTTTCTCGTCGCGGCGCCGGACCGTAGTGAAGTCTATGGAAAAGGTCGCAACTTGCGCAATCGACCTATGGTCGGTGTCTGTGGATGTTTTGTAGGACAGTCCTGCTACCAGGCCGTGAAAGCGCGCGCCGGACCAAAGAAAAAGGCGGCCCGCAGGGGCCGCCTGATCACCCAGTCTCTGCGCGCGGCTCAGAGCCCGTCTTTATCCTGAGGGAACCGGCCCAAGGGAAAGGGCTTGTCCTCGCTCTGGAAGGTCACGTAACCGAGCAGATCTGCCAGATAGGCCACCAAGCGCCGGGAAAACACCTGGAGGTCTTCATTCAATTCCTTGTTCACCACCGCCACAACGAATTGCAGCAGCGCCAGGAACAGGGTCAGACAGAACACGAGCCACGACAGCGCGCCGAACGCGATCATGAACACCAGACGCAGCCAGATGCCGCTGATGCGCGGATCTTCTGGCTCGGGCGGCGGGGCGGACGGTCCAGTGCCACCCGCTCCGGTGCCACCAGACCCAGCCCCACCGGATCCAGTGCCGCCGGATCCAGTGCCCCCGGCAGCGCCGCCAGCACCCCCGGCCTGCGTCGACGGAAATTCTGTTGCCTGCAGACCTTCCGATCTCGGGTCGTTCACCGGCGTGGACGGTGTCGCGCTTGGGCCGGTGTCCCCGCCGGACGCGGGCGCCTCGGGAACCGGATCGGCTTTCAGGTCGATGGTCGGCTTGGGGGCGGCGGGCCCGGTGCCAGCGCCGCTCTCGGCCGGTGTGTCGGACGGTTTGGTGTCTTTGTCGGTCATGATGGGCGAACTCTCGCGGTGGAATGACGTAGCTGTCATGTGGGCAGACGCGCCAAAGGATCAAGCGCGTCAAAGATCAAGGCGGGGCGCCCGTTTTGTCAGATACCGGGCTGATAGCGGGATGGGCGCACCGGATCAAACAGCGGCATGAGCACGAGCCCGGCCAAGAAGCCCCCCAGATGCGCTTCCCACGCAATCGCTTGCCCCTCGCCCACAAAAAACTGCCCCATGGCGCCGAAAACCAAGTTAATGCCGGTCCACACCGCCACAAAGCCCAGCACCCGGCGATCAAGCAACGGCGCCAAGGGCGGCGGCACCATGCTTGGCCGGCCGATCATCCCGGCAAGGCCGTGCAGCGCCGGCTGCTGGGTGAAAATGAACCGCGCGGCCCCGCCCATCAGTCCCGAAATGGCGCCGGACGCGCCAATCATGGGCAGGATCGAGGCCGGATTGACCACCAGCTGCGCCAGCGCCCCGGCGACGGCACAGGCGGCGAAAAACAGCAGAAACCGCATCTGTCCCATACGCCACGCCACCGGCGCCCCGAACGCCAGCAGCCACACCATGTTGATGCTCAAATGCACCCAGTCCGCATGCAGGGCCGCATGAGACAGAAACGTCAGCCAGCGCCCCTCCGGACCCAGGATCAACGGCACATCCTGAATGCTCGCCACCGGGGCCGAGATGCGTGCGGGGATGAAGGAAAAGGAATAGATGATCTGCGTATCGAGACTCGCCACACGGGGGTCGTCGGGCACCGGGATCAGCCCACGCAGCACATGAATCGCAACCAGGAGTCCGATCAGCCACAGCACCGTTGCCGGCGCGTTGATGGCCGGCGCCGAGCGTCGATCATCGCCCGGCAACAAGTCGGGACGGCCGCGGAATGTGGGTCCGTGGCCGTGCCGTCCACCAGAGTCGCCGTCCTGGCCGGGCGCCCCTTGGCCGCCCAGCCCATATGACGTGTCGCCATCCTCTCCGCCGCGCGGAGGAAATTCCCGCATGATGCGATCCTTACGCCGGGGCGGCCCCCCATGCCGCCCATCCCAGTCTTATCGTCCCTGCGCGCGGCCTCTAAGACCGCTTCGTCAGCGCCCACTCTACAAGCGGCAGCCGATCATTACCGAAATACATGTCTTCGCCATCAATAAACATGGTCGGTGAGCCGAACCCGCCCCGTTCGATCAGCTCCTGCGTATGGGCTTTCAGGCGCTCTTTGATCTCCGGTGCCTCAGCCCGCGCCTGTATCCGTGCCGGGTCGAGGCCCGCACGCTCGCACACAGCCGCTAAAACCATAGGCTGGGAGATATCCTGCAAGTCCCCCCAATAGGCCTCGAAGGCGGCGCGCGCATAAGCCGGCAGCCGCCCTTCTTCCTGGGCGGCGAGCGCCCCACGCATCACCGCCACGGCGCGCACGGGAAAGACGGGTGGCATGCCGATCCTGAGGCCGTAGGCGCGCGCCCAATCGGCCAGGTCCTTTGCATAATAGGCGGCTTTGCGCGGCTCCGGATTGGCCCGGGTCTCATAGACCTGCTGGTTCACCGCATTGAAGACGCCCCCGACCAGGATCGGCTTCCAGACCACTTCAGCCCCGGTGCGCTCCGCCAGCGCTTCGATCTGGGAAAAGGCCAAATAGGTCCAGGGGCTGGAGCAGTCAAAGAAGAATTCGAGGGTCGCCACGGTCGTCTCGCCCTCTCTTGCCAGAGTCCATGCGGGGGTGCTTGTCGCTATTGGGGCAAATTCTGCCCCAACACTCAAGGCCGGAATGACACCCCACCCCTTGTCTGCCGCTGGCACGGTTCATGCTTCGTTAAGATTTGAACGGTGGCACGGTTACCGGATCTGCACCCGCTTAGCGGAGACTGCGTCCGGGGAAGGATGCGCGGCAGCAGGTGGTGGGGTTCATGCGGAATACGAAAACACGGCGGCTTCTCGATTATTGGCGCACGATCAAGGGCACGGGCGCCGCGCCTGCACGGCGTGCGGTCAACCCGCGCGATCTGCGGGGGGTGCTGCCCTATATCTTCCTGGCCGATGCGGTGAGCCCGGACGTGACCGCCTTCCGCCTCGCCGGAACGGGCCTGTGCGAGCGCTATGGCCGTGAGCTGCGCGACCACAATCTCCAAACCATGTGGACACCGTCGGACCGGGTCAGCTTGCGCGGTCTGATCGCGCGGGTCCTGCGCGAACCCGCCCCGGGCCTCGCCGCATTCCGTGCCGAAACCATCGACCGGCGCGCGGTGGCCGGAGAAATGCTGCTGCTGCCGCTCCTTGACCAGGACGGCGCGCCCACGAAACTGCTGGGCTCGGTGTTTGCGACCGAAAGCACCGCCAGCATTGGTGACCGCCCCCTCGTTCATCAGCGACTGGAGGGCACCTCACTCCTGGACATCATCGCCGAGCCTGCGCCGGAACCCGAGCACCCCGCCCCGCCCGCACTGCGCCGCAAGGGCCATCTCAGCTTGGTGGTGTCCCAAGACACACCGCCAGCTTTGGCGCCTGACCACCCCTCTCACAGTCATAGTCTCTAAAGCCCCGCGCTTGCACTGGGCATCCATCGTTGAAACACTTGCCCCTCAGTTCACTCTGGGGAGGCAACAATGACGATCGCCGTACTTTGCGCCGCTATTCTGGCGCTCAGCATCTTCTTGCTGGGCTTTTGGGTATCCATTCAACGCACCCGCACAGGCGTTATCACCGGGGCGGGCGAAGACCCGACAAGCGGCCTTATGAAGGCGGTGCGCGCGCATGCCAACGCCTCGGAATATGCGGCCCTGCTGATCGCGATGATGCTCTATCTAGCGCTCAGCAGCACCGGCGGCCCGGCCTTTTGGGCAGAGATCGTGATCATCATCGTCACGGTCAGCCGCATTATGGTCGCGCTCGGCTTCCTGATCTGCCAGACGCTGGAAAAGCCGCATGTGTTTAAGGCCGTGGGCGCGCTCGGCACTTATATTGGCGGAGCGGCCCTGGCGGTCGCGGTGGCCCTGACCGCGCTTTGACAATCAGGGCCTTGGGCCTTGGGCCTTGGGCTTTACGCCACCTTGTCTTCGACCACTGGCGCGGCATCGGGCGGCAGGATCGTCCGGCCACGGATATGGTCAGAGATCTTCTCCGCCATCATGATGGTCGCCGCGTTGGTGTTGGCCCCGATCAAGGTCGGCATCAGCGAGGCGTCCACCACGCGCAGGCCCGACACCCCGCGCACGCGGCCCTCCCCGTCGGTCACCGCCATGGTGTCACCGTCGGGGCCCATCTTACAGGTGCCCACCGGATGATAGATGGTCTCGGCTTTGCGCCGCAGATACGCATCAATATCCGCGTCCGACATCACATCCGCGCCCGGCAGGATCTCCACGCCGCGATAAGGCTTGAACGCCGCCTGAGCGAAGACCTCCCGCATGATCCGCACGCCCTCGCGCATCACCTGCCGGTCCGTCTCGGTGGCCAGATAGTTGGGCTGGATCAGCGGTGCTTTTTTGGGGTCATCCGATGACAGACGGATATGCCCCCGGGACTCCGGGCGCAACTGACAGATATGCCCGGTAAAACCGTGGCGCTCGTGCTTGATGCGCGCGTGATCATCGACAAGCGCGATAATGAAATGGAACTGCAAATCCGGCACTTCCAATTCGGGTCGCGTCTTCACAAACGCCCCGCTCTCCAGCCCCTGCTGGCGCCCCGCCCCTTGGCCAAAGAACATGTAGTTCAGGCCGGTGAGAATCTGGGTGAAAAAGCCCGTATACTGATAGAGCGTGATGGGTTGCAGGCATTCGTTCAGCACCACCGCATCCAGATGGTCTTGCAAATTCTCGCCCACACCCGGCACGTCCGCGATCACCGGAATGCCAAACCGGCGCAGATGCTCGCCATTGCCCACGCCCGACAGCATGAGCAGTTGCGGTGAGTTGATCACGCCGCCCGACAAGATCACCTCGCGCTCCGCCATCACCCGCTCGATGCGGCCTTTGCGCTCATATTCAACGCCCACCGCCCGCGTGCCGTCGAACAGCACCCGCGTGGTCAACGCCTCGGTTTCCACCGTCAGGTTCTCCCGGTCGAGCGCCGGGGTCAGATAGGCCGAGGCCGCGCTCCAGCGCCGCCCGTCCTTGATTGTCAGGTCATAAGGCCCGAAGCCTTCCTGCTGATAGCCGTTGAAATCCTCCGTCACCGGATAACCGGCCTGGCGCCCGGCTTCGATAAAGGCGCGGAACAGCGGATTGGGCGTTTTCGCCGTCGAGATATGCAACGGCCCCTCGCCGCCATGATAGGTCGTGGCACCGTTCTCGTGCCCCTCGGCCCTTTTGAAATAGGGCAGCACATGGGCGTAGCTCCAGCCCCCTAGCCCGCTCTGGCGCCACTGATCGAAATCGCGCGCATGGCCGCGGGTGTAGATCATGCCGTTGATGGAGGACGACCCGCCGAGCCCCTTACCGCGTGGCCAATAGAGTCGCCGGCCGTCCATATGGGCCTGGCCTTCGGTCTCGTACCACCAGTTGTACTCGCTGGGCTCGCTGAGCAGCGTCCCGACCCCGGCCGGCATATGCACAATCAGGGAATTGTCCTTGGGCCCGGCTTCAAGCACCAGCACCCGCACATCCGGATCCTCGCTCAAGCGCCCCGCCAGCACACAGCCCGCGCTGCCCGCGCCCACAATGATGTAATCGTAGCCCGTCATGCGTTCACCCGTTCGCGCCTTTGCGGTTCCCTGACATCTCAGACGATTCCCCGCCTTTGATCTTTCCAAAGCCTAGGCCCGTGTCCGCCCCGGATCAAACGCCGCGCCCGGGGATCGGCGCAGAGCCCGAAAGACGCGACGTCAAAAACCGGCCCCTCTTTCACGACCCATCCGGGCTTTCATGACCCATCCGGGGTAGAAGCCCGGTCCGGCAAGATCTTGTTCATAAACTCATGGTGTTCATGAAATCGCTTAGATTACCGCTTAAGCCGTCATGCGGGTGCAGGGCGGTTGCGGGCTATCCCCAGCGGGATCGACAGGTCCAGTGGGATCGACAGGTCCAGTGGGATTGACAGGAGGCCGGAAACGATGCCGATACGACTGAGCACACGGGATGCGGACGAGACGGGTATGGATACGCCCCCAGCCGCCCCCGCCAGCGCCAACACGCCCCGGCCACTGGCCATCACCGTCGCCGGCCGGCGCTTGGTGCTGAAATGGCATCGCACCCGCTTGAGTGCTCAGCACGGATCCTTCGTTCCGGAGACCATCATGGCGGGGCTGCGGGCCGGCGCGGCGTTGGAAGTGGACCTGCGCCCGCTCGCCGATGGCCAGTTCGCCCTGCTCCATGATGACCTGCTGGACCGCGAGACCACTGGCGAGGGGCCCGTGCGGGAGATCACCACGGCGGAGCTGCGGCGGCTGTCCATGCGCGCGCCAGACGGCACGCCGGAGCCCCGCACCCCCCTGACCTTTGACGATCTGAGCATGCTCATCGCGCGCATGGCCACGGGCGACGCGCTGGTGCATCTGGACGTGAAGGCTTCGGCCGACGCGCTGACCGACGAGCATATCACCCGCTTCCGCCGCCTCGCCAAACCCATCGAGCATCGCCTGGAAGTCGGCGGGCGCGATTGGGCCAGCGTGAGCCGCCTCACGGACGGCACCGGACGCATGGCCCGGGGCTTTGATCCCACCTACGAGATTCTCAACCATCCGGAGCTGGACAAGCGCGCCTTTGCCCGCTTGCTCTCTGAGCTGCGGGAGGCGACAAAGGGCGCGGATACCTATTATCTGCATCACGCGACCATCGCGATGTGGCTGGCGGCGGGCATTAATCCGGTGGCGGTGCTGAAGAAAAACGGGGCCAAGGCCGAGGCCTGGACCATCGATCTGGGCCTGCCCAATGTGCGTGATCTGGTGGTGCTGTTGGCCCGTGCCGGGGTCGATCGGCTGATTACGGACGACGCCGTGGGCTTGGCGCGCCTCTTCGCCACCGACCCGGTGGCCGAGACCGCGACGGACTAACCGCCCGGACCTCCCTCCGGGCAGCCGGGGGGAGACGCCATGGCCGAAGACCCAGAACAGGGCGAAGGCCCCACGCGCCGGGACTATCCCGAGAGCATGGCCGTGGTGAACGCGGTCCTGGTCGTTAGCCTGCTCATCACTGTTGTGGGTACGGAACTGGAATTTGGCTTCCCCATCCTCACACTGGCCTTTGTCCTCGGCGGCGCGCTTGGGATCTGGGCCAGCTTGACCCTGGCTTGGGTGTTCTGGGGCGGCGTGGTGCTGCTCTCAGCAGTCTATGGCATCGTCCTGGGCCTGACGGCCTTCCTCATCACCCAAAGCGGCCCCGGCGCCAGCCTCATGACTCTCGCCAGCTTCGGCCTGACCCTATGGGCGCAAATCCGGCTGGCGCTGGCATTTGGCGAGCACCATTGAGCATTTTGCATCACGGCGCTTTGATGGGCATGATCTTGAGAAAGCACAATGCCTAATGGGGAAAGACAATGGCTGCAAACGCAATCATCAACATCAAGCGCTATGATGTATTTTCTGGAAGCGGCTGTGATTTCATACTTTTCGTTGATGGGGTCCCCCAGCGCCAACTCATTTACAATGACAGCATTACCTCGTTTGAGGTCACACCCGGGGTCCGCGTCCTACAATTAAAGTTCTGGGCTCAACAGAGCATTCCTCTTGATGCATTTGATGAAGATTTTGACCCAGGAGACGATATTGACTTGGGAGACCGCCTGCATTACTCAGATAAAATTGAGGTAAACCTTGAGGCTGGCCAGAAATACCGCTTCACTTGCGCAGTAAAGTCAGACGGTATTTTGGTCGATTTTTTCACTGATTTTGAAATAGTCGTTGAAGACGCTCTTGAAGGAGAGCTTGTCTCTCAAAACGACATTGAATTCCGGTTTTGGGGATTGGATTACTCATGAGCGCCTGAGGAGCGTCCACGGCCGGTGAATTTGGATCGGTCAGGTGGGCGGAAACGCCTCATACTGCACGCCTGTCTCCGGCAGCACTTCCCACGCCGCCTTTGACCCCACGAAGATATGAGTGTCGAGCGTGAGCCCTGGATCGCTATCCAAACAGCCGAGCGCCACGCCATGCACCGCACCGTTCAGAACACCACACAGCATTGATCCGCACACACTGCAAAACTGTTTGCCGGCTCCGTGCTGCCCCACATAGGACGTGAGCAGATCTTCCCCGGTCACCCAGTGAAACGATCCCGGCTCCACCACGCCATAGGCCGAGGCTTGGGCGCTGAAAGCCTTGCGGCAACGCGAACAATGACAAGACACAAGCCCTTTGAGGGGCGCGTCAATGCGATAGGTGATTTGCCCGCAAAAGCATGATCCGGTCAGTATCATACGTCCTCCCTGGGCGGAGCGTCGAGGAGCGGCGCAAACTGCTTTTTGGGCCGCTCCCTTCCCCTCACTTACCCTGCCAGTTGGGTTTGCGCTTTTCCGCAAAGGCTAAGGGCCCTTCGATCATGTCTTGGCTGTGTAGCATATCGCGCACGGCCGGGTAATGGGCCTCCACGGCCTCTTGCAGATTGGCTTTGTCGAGGCCCGCATAAACCGCCTGCTTAGAGGCGCGGATCGACATGGGCGAGCACTCTAGAATGGTCTGTGCCCAGGTACGCGCTGCGTCAAGCACTTGCGTCTGGGGCACCACGTCATTGACGAAGCCCAGCATGCGCCCTTCATCCGCGCCCACGCGCCGCCCGGTCAAGATCATGCCCATGGCTTGCTTGGTGCCGATCTGGCGCGGCAGCCGGTGCAAGCCCCCCGCGAGCGCCGCCAGTCCGACCCGGGGTTCCGGGAGCGCGAATGTCGCCGTATCAGCGGCGATAATCAGATCGCACGCCAGCGCAATCTCAAAGCCACCGCCCATGGCGAGCCCATTCACCGCCGCGATCACTGGCTTTGCCAGATCATACCGCGCCGTCAGTCCCGCAAAGCCGGAGGGCGGCACTTCCATTTTGCCCCCCGAGGCCTGGAATTTCAGGTCGTTACCGGCGGAAAAGGCTCGCTCGCCGGCGCCGGTGATGATGGCCACCCACTGGTCCGGATCGGCCGCGAAGTCATCAAAGGCACGGGCCAGTTCGAAATTGGCGGCCGGGTGCAGCGCATTCATCACCTCTGGCCGGTTGATGGTGACCACAGTCAGCGGCCCTTCGCGCGTAACCGTGCAGAATTCGTACTGGCTCATAGCGGCTCCTCCCAAGATTGGACACTTGTTCCGCGTGAGCCTGCCCCGGCACGCCCCTGTGCCGCAAGACACCCCATTTCGGGCCATCCGCGTACCACTTTCGGACGAACCCGTTTGTCATGGATTTTGCATGGCCTGCCCCACGGTATGATTGAGGTTTGAAGGGCCCGCACACAGGAAAGGACTGTCACCTTAGAGGCCACGCCCCCATGTCCATGACCTCCGTTGAGTATGAGGACCATCTCGACCGCCGTTGGCGCGTCAAGGTGGAGGAGCGCATTTATGGTCCTTACACGGGCCATCACATCCTGCGCTATATCCAGGAAGGGCGCATTGTGCCCTACAGCGTGGTCAAGCCCGCCGAAGGTGGCCGCTGGCGCCAGGCCGCGGCCGACGATATTCTGGGCCCGCTGTTCAGCCTGTTGGCTCCGCAACCGGTTCCCGAGCCCGCGCCAGCCACCGCGCGAGCCCCGGCGCCAACCCCTGAACCGGCGCAACCGGACGCCCAGCCGCACCCGGCCCCCGCGTCAAGCGACACCCAACCGGCCCCGGAGAAAACCACCCGGAAGAGCCGCAAAGCGGGCAGCCGGCGCAGTCGCCCCCGCATTGCCGTGGTGAACGACGCGCCCGTGGAAACCGCCGCGCCCGAACCGGTACCGGAGACGGCCGCGCCCACACCCTCCGCGTCCCCTCAAACGGACACAGAGCCAAAGGACAGCGCGCCGGCAAACGCCGAACCCGTCACAACACGGGATGTCGAGCCCACGCCCGAGACCGCCCCGACGACCTCGCCCGAGGCCGTCATTCCAGACCCCGTGATACCAGAACCCGCACTGCCAGAATCGGCACTGCCAGAATCCACGCAGCAAGAGCCGGTCACTGACGATCTGATTGCTGGCGATCTGGTCACTGACGACCTGGTCACTGACGACCTGGTCACTGGCGAGCCGGTGGCGGCGGAGCCGATTGATCCCGACCCAGCACCGGCCACACCAGAGGCCCGAGACGGTCAGGACGCCCTCGCCCCAGAACCTGCGCCCATCCCAGAGCCTGCGCCCATCCCAGAGCCAGAGCCCGTCCCGGAACCTGTCCCGGAACCTTCCCCTGAGCCTGAGCCTGCGCCTGAGCCTGCGCCTGCAGGTGAGGCCGCCCCCGAGCCGGTCCCCACCCCGGAAACACCACCGGTCAGCGAGCCCCGCATCGCCGCCGCCATTGAGGCCGCCATCGCCCAAGCCCGCGCACAGCATCGCGCCATGGCCGCCGCGGTGGACGCGGCTGCCCGCAAAGCCGCCGAAACCCGCACCGCTTTCACGGTCATCGAAACCGGTCCTGAAGGCGATGAATCGGACGAGGATGATCATCAGTTGGATGATCATGAGACAGACGGTCAAGAAGCAGACCATCAAGAGACTGGCGATCAAGACACGGATGACCAGGCGCTTATCGCCGAGACACACAGTGACGAATTCATCGATGCGGCCCCCGAAGGCGACACCCCCAACGACGCCGAAGACATCGTTGGCCCGTCACTCCAGACCACAGCCGTCGATCCAGCACCGATCCTAGAGCCCGTCCCCCAGTCAGATGCGCTCGCGTCCGTCCCGCTCGACGCTCCCATCCCGGAACACGCTCCTTTCGCCCCCGCCGCCATGGCTGGCGCGGAAGCGCTGCTTGACACCGGAGTGCCCCAAGACGCGCCCACCCTGACCGTGGCCAGCACCGAAGCGACCCCACAAGAAACCGCGCCGCCGGCAGATCTGGCCATGAGGGCTTCTTCTGAGCACCATCGGGCCTTCGACGACATGCCCGATTTCGTGCCGCCACGCTGTGCGGTTTATGACGACAGTCCGGAACCAGCGCCGCGCACGGACGAAGCCTCCTTTGAATCCAGCACCGTCAACGCCTTGCGCACGATCCTGGAAGAGCCCGTGCTCGACCCGGCACATCAACCGCCGGCGTCCTTGGATCGTGGACCTCGGGAGTCCACACCGCTCACCGTATTGCTGGTCGTCACCAGCCTGCGCAATTGTGGGCCCGGCGATTTCGAAGAAGCGGTGCGTGTGCTGGGCGAGGCCGCCCGGCTGAGCGCCTCTGTCTGGCTCATCACCGCGCGCCACACGCCCAGCACGGTGCGCAATCACCTCATGCAATATGTGGGGCCTGAGGACGAACTCTTCGTCATTGACGCCAAGACCAGCCGCTCCGCCTGGTTCAACCTCGCCCCCGATTGTGACGCGCGAGTGCGCATCTTGCTGGAGCCGCGCCGGTGATGACAGGCTGGGACCGCCTCCTCACCATGCGTGTACCGCTCAGCGGCGTCTTTACCTTGCGGAAAGCACATTCCTTTACCTCTCGCTCACCACGACGGGTGAAGCGGGAGAGAACCATGACGGCAGCGGTCCGGGGCGATACGGTCGTCCTGCATTATACGGGACGCCTGAACGACGGCACCTGTTTCGACAGTACTTACGGCTTAGAACCTTTGCACCTCACCCTGGGCGAAGGCCTTTTCCTCCAAGCGTTCGAAGACGCGATCCTTGGGCTGATGGAAGGGGGCGAGACCACGGTGACCATTCCGTGTGCAGACGCCTACGGCGCACCGGACGAGCGCCTGGTTCAAACCATCGCCCGCAGCCACTTGCCGCCAAGTCTCAGCCCCCGCTTGGGCCAACGCCTGAAAGCCGAAAGCGCCGATGGCGAGGACCTCATCCTCACGGTCCGCGCTCTTGAGACCCAGACCATCACCCTGGACGCCAATCATCCCCTGTGCGGCGAAGATCTCACATTCGAGATCACATTGGTGGGCATCGCGCGCGCGGCGGCGTAGCGACAGGCTACACCACAACGATCCGTATCAAAACTGTTGGGGATGCTGGTCCTATGAGATCCAGCATCCAACCGACAGTCAGAGACAATTGCCTTGCTCCCCACACCCAGTGCTGCCTATACCCCCTAAGGGGTAGCTACCAGGCTGGACTCAACCCGGCCTTCGGCGGCCATGCATGGGAAAGGGGGGGCCTGCGCCATGTCGTTACTCTCTGGGTATGTGTACAGCTCGTACCAACGCGAGATGGACGAGGAAGGCGGCTGTGGGGAGTGGCTTGTCCCCTTCGCCATCATCATTGGGATTGCCGTGCTCATCTTCGTGATGATCCTTGCTATCCCGTGGGCCCCCTATACGACTCTGATTGTCCATTTCTATGCAGATTTCGTCCAAAAATTTGGTGCACAAGATTTTCGATGGGAGAATCTTGCCCTTTTCTTGACACTATGCTTACCCGGCGCGCTGCTGATCTGGGGCAACATATTACTCCTGTTCAGAGCGATCGCGTCGATGAATGCGTATGTCTTTGCAACACTCGTGACATTGGAATCTATTCCTCTCGTCTTAATCTTTTTTGAGATCATGCAAGATCACGATCAGGATATCCAAGACTATCACGTCTACTTTATCGTCTTTCCAGTGGCCGTCGTGTTTCTGTGCTCCTTGATGGCAGTCGAAACCGCGCATGCAGACCGGGCCTCTCAAATCAAGAACGCGGATACGAGTCCCGTGGCGCTTTCCCGCGTGTCCATCCGCCTGTTCGGTGTGGTGTTTCTGCTGTTCTCCGCGGCTTTGATCAGCACACCACCCATCCTGCAGGAAACGTCCTATGGCCTGATCCTGACGGCGCCGGTGCCATGGCAGGACCAGGCCGATGCGGCCGTGTCCGGACTGCCCGGTCCCGCCCAGGTCGCCTTGGTCTTGGCTGTTACCTTCGGGATGTACCTGCTCCTTGCCAAGGGGGCCTCGGCTCTGGATCCCGTTCACGCCGGGCTGATCGGCGCGGGCGTGGCCGGTCTCGCCGCCATTCTCATGGTGTCCGCTTATCAGGAGACGCTGGCGCCTTTCATCCAGGGGCTTCCTGGTCACGACACACAGGTCGCTGCCAATCTGATCACCGTTTTGATCATCCCCTATACCGCGGCCCTCGCCTCTATGACCGCGTTTTCCATCAGCTCCTATGAAGCCGATTTCAGCGGCGCTGAGCGTTGGTACGACTATGCGCTTATACTGAGCGTTCTGGTGATTTTGAGCATCCTCATCGCTGACCACTACGTGCCTTACATGCAAGCCGGTCTTGTCTTGCGATAAGCGCTATCGCCCAGGATGGGACGAACCCAGTCGCGGACCTTGCGCCCCCCCCCTCGCCACGCGGCCCGTCCCGGCGCCCCCTGGCGGGACCCGGACATCGCAATCAACCCGATCTGATGAGCGCGCGTCAGAACGCGGTCAGCAGCCACCAGGACGCGCCCGCGACGGCGACGACCAGGGCGGGGACAACGAATTTGGCGCTACAGCCTTCGCCCTGCCAGCCCCCCAGCAAGAGCGGCCGCGTGAACTCGGCCGTGCCATTGTCTGAACGCATGGCGATGCTGGTGAGATACCAGTCATAGCTCCAGACGCGCGCTTTGAATGTGCGGGTTTCTTGCGGCAGGAACGGCTCGGTCTCGAGCGAGCCCCAGATATGCTGCGTCTGTGCGTCCCCGCCCGTGCGCCCTTCGACAGTCAGGGAAACATATTTGGAGATGTCATCCATATTCTTGACGCTGACGAAAAGATAATGGGTGCGGTTATCATCGTCGAGCATATCGCTTTCGTAGCGCGCCTCGGCCTTGACCGCGAGGCCCAGGTCATCGGGTAACGCAACGTTCGGCGTGATTTTGTGAAAGCTTGGCCGCCCGCCATAAACGATGACGAGCACCAGCACCGCGAGAAACAAGAGACCGAACACGGCCATGACGCCAATTTCGGCCAACCCGGCCCGGATCACCGTCTCGCCGGCACCAGCCAAGGCGCTCGCGCCTGTCGTCAGCACCTCCAGCATGATTGCCCTCCCTCACCGCTGATTTTGGATTCAAACGATAGCCAGCTTGCTCCTACAATCACAAGGGGTAAGCTGCACCGCGCTGCTACACAACGGAGAAATGGCCTTTGCGCCTTCGGGCCACACGGTTAGGCTGGCGGCACTTGTGTTGGAGGAGACCTCGCCCATGCACGCGCTTGCCCTGTTTGCTGCGATCGTGCCCCTCATGGCAGCGCTGCTGCTTTTTGCGCCGGCCAAGGCCCGGGAGATGGCCTTAGGCGAAAGCATGACGACGCGCGCGAGTTTCGAGGACACCGCCTGCTGGTTTCCCACCAAATCCACCAGCGGCATTCGTTGCGGCTATTTGAGCGTGCCGGAAGACTGGCAGGACCCCACCGCGCGCCAGATCCAACTCAGTGTCGTCATTCTGCCGGGCGCGGCCGCAATGGCGGACCAGCCGCCGCTGGTGTTTCTCACGGGCGGCCCGGGTCAACGCATTGGCAATCGCCAGGCGGAAGACCTGGCCTATTGGGACTACTATCGGGAGGTCACATCCTGGCTGGCGGGCCGAGAGCTGGTGCTGATGGCCCAACGCGGGACCGATGAAACCGGCTCGAACCTGTTTTGCGCCCCGCTCGGAGATCCGAAAGTTTACCTGGGGGCGAGCGACACCGCCGAGACCGTGACAGATGCGTCTGAGACGATTGGTGCGGCGTACACGGCCTGTGCAGAAGAACTGCAAGACGCGGGGTTTGATCTCGGCGCCTACAACACTCCCAACAGCGCCCATGATTATGAGGCCCTGCGGGTGGCGCTGGGCTATCCCGCATGGGACGTATACGGCATTTCCTATGGCACCCGGCTTGCCATGACCATGATGCGCCATCATCGCGACGGCCTGCGCTCGGTGGTGCTCGATTCCGTCTACCCGCCGGACTTGGCGGACCAGCTCTTGGATCTGTCCGGTTTCAATCGCGCTCTGGAGATGCTGACCGCGGCCTGCGCGGCCGAACCCACTTGCGCGGCTGCTTACGGGGATTTGCGGACCAAAGTGGCGGATGTGGTCGCCCGGCTTGAAGACACTCCGGTGACCATCGCCATACCCGATGCGTTTCAGACCCAGGTTTTGCATGTGCGGCTCACCTCGGATCTCTTCCTCAGCATGCTGTATTTCAAGCTGTACTGGGCCAATGACATTCCCTCGGTACCTCGTGCCATTGCCGCGGCTCACAGTAAAGACTATGAGACCATGGCTCGCTTGCTGGGCACGGACTATGTGTTTGACGAAGACTATGAGGGCTCGGCCCATGGCCTGCAGATCACGCTGACTTGCAATGACGATGCGGCGCATCTGCCAGCGACCTTTTATGATGACCAGATGCGGGACTACCCGCTCACCGCCCCGCTGACCCGGAAGTCTGTCGCCCTCAGTCCATGCGCGACCTGGCCTTATGAAGCGGTGGACCCGGTGGAAAAGACCCCGGTGGTGAGCGACGTTCCCGTGCTGCTGCTGGCGGGCAAGTGGGATCCCACCACGCCGCCGGCCTATGCCGAAGCCTCGGCGCGGACTTTGAGCAACAGCCACACCGTTTACGCACCTGCCGTCGCTCATGGTGTCTCCGGCAGCAGCCAGTGTGCGGATGATATCATCGCGGCGTTCTATCGCGATCCGACGGCCACACCGCAAGACTGCCTCGATCCCAATGCGGCGCTGGATTTCTCGGTTAAGGATCCAGGCACGGAACCAGAAACGCCCATGCCCGCCGACGCAGATCCAGACGCGACCAAGGGGATCACCACAGAGATCGATTACGATTTGAGCCCGGCGACCCCGCGCTAAAGCGCTTTCAGAAAAGGGTGCGCCTAAGGCAAAGGCGGCGCCGCTTCAGTGATTTGGTTTTCATTGAAACGGCGCCAGAACGCGTCACACCTCCTGGGGTGTCATCTGCGCCTTGAAGCGCCGGGCATTCTCCACATAGTGCTGGGCGGAGGCTTTCAGCATGACCACCTGATCATCCGTCAAGGTGCGCACCACCTTGGCGGGTGCCCCCATGACCAGTGAATTGTCCGGAATGACCTTGCCTTCGGTGACCAGGCTCTTGGCACCCACGAGGCAGTTGCGCCCGATCCGCGCATTGTTCAACACCACCGCCCCAATGCCGATGAGCGAGGTGTCCCCCACCGTGCAGCCATGCAGCATGGCCATATGCCCCACGGTCACGTCCCCGCCCAGGCTCAAAGGAAACCCCATATCCGTGTGCAACACGCAGGCTTCCTGAATATTGGTGTTCTCGCCCACATGGATGAGTTCATTGTCCCCGCGCAGGACCGCGTTGAACCAGATATTGGCGTTGCGCTCCAGGCGCACTCGCCCAATGACGGTGGCGTTGTGGGCGATGAAATGAGAGCCGTCCGCCGGCACCTCCACCGCCACATCTCCGAGCGCAAATGCCGCCATGGCGTCCTCTCCTCTTCAAGACCCCGTGGGGCCGATGATCGATCTCGTCCAGCCATAACGCATCTGACGCGACGGCTGAAGCCGCTCCGCTCTATCAAAGGGTGGGCTCGGATTTGCCGTGCGGGTGCCACAGGAATGACGCATCCTCACGCTTGGCTAGCCGCTCTGGAACGGCAAGAAAGCTGGGGCACCATGACCGTATCACCCAATCCGAGTCCCGATCACGCGCTCGACGAGGCACAGGTCCGCGCCATCGTGGAGCGCGGCGTGCAGCGCTATTTCGCCAGCCGCCGCGCCGCCGTGGAGCCCTTCGTGGACCAGCATTTCAGCCTGCGCGGCGCCTGGGCGATCAACCGTAAAGGCTTGGGGCGGGACATTCTGCGCGCACCCCTCAACACTTTATTGGTGGCTCCCGCGCTCGCCAAGGACGCGGCCGCCTATGCGGCCCGGCGTGCGGGATTTGCCGAGGCGGCCCACCGGCTCGACCGCACCACCTTTTTCCTGCCAACAGACGTCGCGCGCGAGATCGATTGGTTGGTGTTCTCTGAACTGCTCGACCTGCCTTATCAGGATCGCGACGGCGCGGCCCAGATCCGCCGCGCCCATGATCATGATGCCCTGTCGCGCGAGATCCTCAGCGATCCGGTGCTGACCGCCCGCCTGGAGCCGGCCTTACTGGTGGCTGCCCGCGCCTATGCGGACCCGGGCCAGCGCCAGTGGCTGGACGCCGCCTTGCGCGATTATGCCGATGCCCGCTCCGCCACGGCCGAACTCGCCACGCTGACGCTGGTGCTCATGACGGGGGCGCTGCTGGCCAAGGATCTGACCCCTGGCATTATCTCTCTGGGGCCCGCCATGGCCGAGGTGATTGCCCAACATGTGGCCGCAAGCGGCACCGGCGTGGGGGCTGGTCTGGGCCTGGCCATGCTCAGCGGCGGCGCTCATCCTTCTACGGCTTTGATCTTGGGCAGCACGGGCGGTGTGATCGCCGCGGCCGCCGCGGTCACGGCCATGGCCGGTGTGGTGACGGATCCGCTGCAACGCGCGCTGGGGCTCCATCAGAGCCGCCTTCACCGTTTTCTCGATACGTTGGAGGAACGCCTGCTGGAGGATACGGACCGACGCTACAAGGTGGTGGATGCCTATGTGGGCCGGATTATGGACGTCGCTGACCTTCTTTATGGTCTGTGGCGCCACGCCTCCTGATCCGGCGGCGAGACCTCTAAGTTGCACTCTCAGCGCGAAAACACCTGCCACTTGGATGTCACACGACACGTAAAAGTCGCATTCTGGCGGATCAAGGACGGCGTGCGAGGTTGCACGACCGGTCAGGCTCGACCACTGTGGCCATAGGGATGACAGACCGGTTCTCCACCGGTGGTGCGACGGATGGCGACTATGGACCAAGCTGACAAACCGTTTCTGGCGGAGTTCCGAGGATTTTTCGTCTCGGTCGCGCTGATCGCCGTCGCTGCTGGCGGGCTGGTGATGACGGACCCGGAGTTGCCCGACAATTTCGTGACGGTCCAGAACGAGACCATCAAACAGGACGTGCGCGATAATGCCAGCGCCGCCGACATTGATGCGCGGGTGAACACGGCCCTCAGCGAAGACGACTACGAGACCGCTGTCATCTATGCCGAACTCGCCCAATGGGTCGGTTATGAGATGACGCCTGAGACCGTGCAGCGGCTTGAAGCGGCCGGCAGTTGGACCCAATCCATCTGGCGCGGCACGCAGGACTTTTTCGGTGGCGCCTATAGCGGCGAAGCCGACAGCATTCCGGGCCTCTCCGGCGTTGTCGCCGCTGATCTGACGGTGATTGGGGATATTCGGGACGTGAACCGCGAGGGGCGCAAGTTGGTCGCGGGCGAGGACTATGACGAATTGATCCTGGGCCTGTCGGTGGTTGGCATTGGTGTCACCACGGCAACCCTGGCGACCGCCGGCACCACGCTGTCGGGCCGGGTTGGCGTATCCGTCACCAAAGTCGCCAAGAAGACAGGCGCTTTGACGACCGAGTTTTCCGGGGTCATGCGCCGCCAGGTTGGGGACGCTGTCAACTTTCAGGGCCTGCGCCGCACCCTTAGCAGCACCGATCTTACGGACGCCCCGGCGGTGCGCCGCTCGGTGGGTCAATTCGCGAGTTCTGTGCGCGGCGCGGATCTGTTCCCGACGCTCAACCGCATGAACACGCTCTCCAACAATACTAATGTGGGCGAGGCGGTGCGTTTGATGCGCTATGTGCGCTCCACCGATAATCTCGATGACATGGCGCGCCTGTCGCAGCGCACGGGCGTGCGCACGCGCGCCGTGGTGGAGACCACCGGGAAGACGGGTTTGCGCGGTTTCAAGACCACCACCAAAGTGCTCGAATGGATCGCTCAGAACATTTACGAGTTCATCGCGGCCATTGGCAGCTTCCTACTGGTGACATTGCGTCGGGTCGGCATGCGGATGCTGCGGCTGTTTGCCCGCTGACCGTGATTCGGTGACGGGTTAAGACACCGTCAGAGTCCGTTTCGACGATCTTTCACGCCGCACACGAATTATCCCTGGACGGACCGGCCCTGTCACGGTAGGATTCAGCATTGGGGGAAGCGAATCGGCTTGCTGTCTCAGCGATTTGAGAAAGCTAAGCCGATGGTCCTTGACCAATGGTTCCGGAATGGATCCGTTTGAATTCGGATCACGCCGCACGCGGCTTGGCTCCGTAGTCTAACGGTTCCGGAATGGAGATGTGCCGTTGACGGGTTGCTGGAGCGCAACGTCTCGGAGATCCAGGCCGCCGGCCAGGCGGCCCCAATCCCGCTTCCGTTACAGCCTCGATCCGCTCGTGAGGATCACGGCGCACGGAGCGGCCCAATTCCCTCTTTTCTCGTCCATTCACCACTCTGCAACACGGTCGGTGTCATCTTACGGGCCGACACGGGATCACCGTGCTTGTCCGTATTCTGCTCTTTTCATCTGCCCACCTCACAATGGAGGCTTTCATGGGAAGGCGTGCTCGCCAGGCTGCCCGGACCCGGAAGGATGACAGACACTATAGTCTGTCTCCAGAGGAAGCAAAGATCCACGCTTTGTTTCCAGACAAAATGGGTTGGGATCCTCTCGAAACGGAGCAACGAGACAAGAGCTATTTACGAAAAGTCCGCCCCTGCACGCCCAATCAAAAAGTCCTCTGGGAGGCCATGGATGAGAAAAACCTGGTCCTCGCTGTAGGCCCAGCCGGTACTGGCAAGACCTATCTGGCCATCGCCAAGGCCGTAGAAGCCCTGGAAGCGGGCAAAGTCGGCCGCATCATCCTGTCCCGTCCCGCCATCGAAGCGGGGGAAAGTCTGGGCTTTCTGCCCGGCGACCTGGAAGACAAACTCGCCCCCTATCTACGCCCCCTTTATGATGCCTTGAGCGACCGTCTCGGTGCGAAACGCCTGAAAGCTCTGCTGACGGATGGGTCGATCGAGATTGCCCCCGTGGCCTATATGCGCGGGCGCACGCTGAACAACGCGTTCGTGGTCATCGACGAGGCGCAGAACTGCACCTATGGCCAGCTCAAAATGATGCTCACGCGTCTGGGCTGGCACACCACGATGCTGCTCACCGGGGACCCGGACCAAAGCGATCTCTTGCCGGGCATGTCCGGCCTCAAGGATATCGCGGAACGGCTGTCGGCGGTGGAGGATGTCTCGGTCGTGCAGATGCGCGACAGCGACATTGTCCGCCATCCGCTTGTGGCCAGCATGCTGACAGTTCTTTGACGGTCAGGCTGACCTGACGAGAGCGGCTGTAAGCCACGGTTCGGCTTACCGGCCGCTCTCGCCGACAAAGGGGATCAGTCCGTAGAGATATGACTGACCCGAAACGGCCGCCTCTCTCACTGACTTGCAAACTGTGGTCTTCATGGCACTATCGCCATGAAGGCGCGTCCTCGGCGCTCCTGGACTTAAGTGGCCAGGGTAGGCCCCGGAAGGCTGCGCGCTCACCCACTCCGGCGTCCAGGATTTGGTTCTCCAGTGCCTCCGGGGACGCTGGTCAGTCAGGTCAATGATTCAGTCAGGTCAATGATCATGAGCACACAGCCACGGATCGAGTTCTGGTACGAGTTCGCCAGCACCTATTCCTATCCAGCCGCCATGCGCATCACGGACCGGGCCGCGGCCCGGGGTGTGGCCGTGGGGGGGGGGGGGGGGGGGGGGGGGGGGGGGGGGGGGGGGGGGGGGGGG
>CAZVEE010000052.1:0-23773 GCA_964625525.1 uncultured Alphaproteobacteria bacterium
CAAAGCCCATGGCCTTGCCGCCGCCGGACTGCATCTGGCGCATGAAGAAGATCCACACCGCGATCAGAAGCAGCATGGGGAACCAGGAAATCAGCACCTGCAGGAGCGGATGCACGGAATTGCCTTCCGCCTGGATGGTCACATCCACATTATTCGTGGTGAGTGTCTCGACGAAGTCCGAGCCCGCCGGGGCGACGGTCACAAAATCTCGTCCGCTTTTGTACTGGCCGGTGACCTGCTGACCGTTGACAGTCACTTCCTGCACTTCCCCCGCCTGCACTTGGCGAATGAACTCCGAGTAGCGGATTTCCGTCCCCTGCCCCTGCTCGGGCGGGCCGGTGAACAGGTTGAACAAGGCAACCAGCAACAGCAGGATGATGGCCCACAGCGCAAAATTGCGGAAATTCATAAACGCACATCCCTTTCAGAGGCCCGCACTGTGCGGGGTCTGGATTCTGCCAGCGGTTCTTGTTTCGACCACACGGGGCGCGGCGAGAGCCCCGCTTTTCAGACGCGTCGGCACCGCGACTTGGAGCACATGTAGGAGGTTCCGGGGAAACTGCCATCCCCTTCCTCCTGCGACCCCATCACTCTGCCGGTCCCTCGCACCCGGTCGAAGAGTGAATCATAGCACCTTGGCGCGGGAGAAACACCGCCTTGAACCCGCATGCCTCCGGATCAAAGCCCAACCCCGGCACCGCCACCAGCGCCGGCCCGCGCCATAAGGCTGGCAAGGCCGTGCGACCGGGATAAGGCAGGCCGGCCAAAAGCTCCGGTGCCAGCCCCGATGCCAGCAAGGCCCGGTAGCCCTCGCGGCCCAGAGCGCGCACCGTACCGCCGCGCGCGCGCGGACCGCGCGGCAAGGCGACGCGGAAGCGCCGGTCCCACACTGCCGCCTGCCCGGGCTCCAGCGTCACGTCAGGTCCCAGATGCCGGCTTTCCCGCGTCACCAGAATCTCGCCCGCCCCCCGCAGCGGCGCCAGCCGGCAGCCGCTGAGTGTGCGTGGGCGCGCCATGGCCCCATCGCGCCAATCCCCATAGACCCGCTCCAACCGGCGCAGTCGCGGCGGGTGGGGCTGCCCGCCCACCGCTTGCAGCACCTGCGCCAGCACTCGCAAGCCGACCTCTTCAGGCGCCCGCAGCAGCACCGCACTGCCCAGCAGCGCATGCCCCGCCGGCTCGAACATCACCCCATCCCGGCGAACCTGCGCGACCCAGTCTTTCAGCGCATCACGAGCCCGCGAAAGCCGGTCCGCCGTTTCGGCCAAGCGCGCCGTTGTCAAACCTTCCTGCGCCAGCAGGCCGGCAAGTCGGCGCATGCGCACACGAGCATAGCGCGTATCCGTATTGGCAGGGTCTTCGACCCAGCCCTGCCCCAGCCGCTCCAACCCCGCCCGCAAGCGGGCACGGGGCACGCTGAGAAGGGGGCGCACCAGTTCCACGCCCGCCCGGCCCGTGGGATCCCGCAAAACCGTGCGCGCCGCCATGGCGGCGAGACCATCCACGCCGCTGCCTCGCGCCAGCCGCAACAAGAGCGTCTCCGCCTGATCGTCTTGTGTGTGCGCGGTGAGCAAAGCGGGCACCTGATGGTGGCGGCACCAGGCCTCCAGCAGCCGGTATCGGGCCTCTCGCGCGGCTGCCTGAATATTGGCGGTGGGCTTGTCCCCGTCCCAGGTCAGCACCGCATGGGGCAGCCCCAGGCGCCGTGCCTGTCCCGCCACCCAAAGGGCCTCCGCGTGGGCCTCTGGCCGCAGACCGTGATCGACCGTCAGCACGGTCAGCGGCGCGGCCGCGCCGGCCGAGACCGGTGGCCGGCGGTCCTCGCCAAGCCAATCAAGCAGAAGCCGCAGCAGCGCCATGCTGTCGCCGCCGCCGGACACGGCCACGGCGAGGGGCGGCAGGACCGCCAGATCCGCCATCAACCGCGCGAATTCCGCGGCGCCCAGCGGTTGGTCGCCGGGCGCGGCGGTCAGAGTTTGGGCATTGGACGTCTCACTCATGGGTGGCCTCGCCCGGTCGCCGGCATGCCTATCCGGCCAGGATCAGACGCAGAACCAGGGTTCACCGGAGAGCCAGAAATCACCGGCGAGCCAGGATGTGCCGGAGCGTCAGGACACCAGACCCAGCGGCTGCCCCGTCCGAGCCCCGTCAGCCTTGTGAACCCCGTGCCCCATCAGCACTCGAAGTCTGAACGAGCCTTGCTGACACCGCGCTGAATGGGCTCGGCCGCGTCTGGATAACGCCGGGTCAATTCGCGCAAAGTTTGACACGCCTTGCCGCTATCGCCCAGCTCGTTGAAGGAGTAGGCAAGCTTTAGCAGGCTGTCGGCGGCCCGTGTGCCGTCGGGATAATCCCGCGCCGCCGCCAGATACGCCTGAGCCGCTTGCTGATAAAGCTCTCGCACATAGAGCGACTCGCCGATCCAGTACTGGGCCTCGCCAGCGAAATCCGTATCGGGATAGGCAGTCACGAACTCACGGAATGACTGCTCCGCCGCTTCGAACTCGCCGGTGAGCAGCAGATTGCGGGCCGCGGCGAAATCCGCGCGCGGGTCACCCGTGGTGCGCGGGACAGAGAGCGTGCCCAGGGTCTGGGCGGCCCCTGCTGCGGCACCGGCGGCCGCCCCGCCCGCAGCGCTCGCCGTGCCTTGCGCAGCCTCACCTAAGGCCGTGCCAGCCGCCTGTGCCGTCTCGACCGCCCCGGTCACGGCCGGCTCGGCGACACCGGACGGGGTCAGCGTTGGTGCGCTTTGCGGATTTGGCGCGCCAAGGGTTTGCGGCGCGCCCTGAACCGCCGGTGCGGCCGGCTGCGGCGCAAAGGCCGGATTGACGCCTGGCGCGGCTGGGGCGCCGGTGACACTGCTCCGGGCCACCTGGTTCACCGTCGCATTGAGCCGGCCGTAATCATATTGCAGGCGCTCGATTTCCCCGGTCAGGCGGCTGATTTCCGCTTCCAGCTGATCAATGCGCTCCAGCAGCCGGGCCGCGGCCGGATCAGCGGCTCGTGCGCCGGACGTCGCGGAGGCCCGGGGCACCGCGTCACCGCGCAGTTCCGCCTGACCTTGCTCCAGCGCTTCCAGCCGTTCGATGACGGCCCGCAATTCGCCTTGCTGTGCCTGGGCCGCTGGCGCCAGTAGGGTGAGCAGCGCCGCCCCCAGGATCGCCAGCCCCACCCGGCGCAGCGGCCGCAGCCCGTCAGATACCGCCCCCACGGTCCGATCCAAGACATGAGTAATCATCGCACCAGTTCTCCATGATCTGTCATCGCACCGCACGGCCCATCCCCTTACGCGCCGCGTCCGATTTCAGGCGTCTGCGCCCCTGACCTTTCGTCAAAAGCCACCATGACACCATCATGAGCCGACTCGCGGCTCTTGCTTACCTGTATGCGATGCCGTCAGGGCGCCAACACGTCAAGACCATGGTAAAGCGCGGCCCCCTTACGTTCAAAATCAGGCTCACTGCTCACAGCTGGGCCGATTGGGTCCGATACATCACAATAACACTCATAGAGTGTTTTTCTGTCAGAAAATAATTACTGATTGCGCGAATTTTCTGCGCACACCATACTCCTGATAGTAGGCCACTGAGTTGTGAAGCGTAGCGCGTTTTGAGGGTCAGCCAACGACCCCGTCCGCCTTGTCGCGCGGACCTGACGAGCACCGGCGCAGGAGCGGACGGCCATACCGCCCCTGTCCTCGTCCCGACACATCAGGAGCGTCTCTCATGAGATCTATGATTGCCTTTGCAGCCGCTTGCGCAATCCTCACGGTTAGCAACCTCGCCCTTGCGTCTGATGACACACCGCAAGGAGAGGCGCCGACCAAGGAGGGGTACGAGCAGATCACGCAGCACCAGCACACGGTTCGGTTCGGTCCACAGACCTTCGACCTGACGCTCAACAAAGCTGACGGCGCCGTAGCCTTGGCTTTGACCGACGGCGACCGGACGCTGGCCAATGCCACATTCACCGAAGTCGACTTCACGGGCATCGAGAGTTTTTTGCACGATGCGGCAACAGCGATTTCAGCGACTGCAGAGGTCGCGAACTGGATCGAGGCCAGCGCCCCCTCCGCCCAGGCCTCA
Organism: uncultured Alphaproteobacteria bacterium; assembly: GCA_964625525.1. Taxonomy (GTDB): domain Bacteria; phylum Pseudomonadota; class Alphaproteobacteria; order JAJFIK01; family JAJFIK01; genus CAZVEE01. The sequence goes on from CAZVEE010000052.1 coordinate 4,086, forward strand.
GGACTGACCATAGAAAGACATTCGGACGTGACCGCCGCAGCCAACGACAACACGGCCGATCCCACGCAACCGCTCCCGGTCATCAGCGAAGACACAATGATGGAGTTTCTCAGCGCCAGCATTGTCCGATATACGGTCGATCATCACATGAGCGTACACGCGACATCACCTGATGACAGGGGCGAGACGGCTACTGAAGGTCAGTAGGTCCGTCTCCGGCACTACGCCTACGTTGACCTGTCACGGCCTGCTTGAGTGTTAACTGCCTTGGTAACCGCCCACCTCGCGTGGGCTGGCTGCGTCATGCCGGGCCTACACGTCATCCATTGCATACAGACAATCGGGGGACTCACGAATGTCCAGAAATGTCACTCATTCCATCATGACACGATTCACCCTCGCGGCATGGGCTGTCGCTCTGACCATGGTGTTCTGCGCCGCCACCACAGCGCAAGCGGCCTGCACCCGGCAAGAGCGCGAGGAAGTCCTGGCCCTTGCCATTGTCGCTGCAGCCAACCTCGTGAGTGAAGGCTACAGCGCTTTCTATGATCGTGGTGGCTGTGTACGGACGAATGTCTGGCGCGGCAATACGGTCTACCACCCCGGCAACCGTAGCTTTCGGGCCGTCGGCATGGCCTCAAGTTACGCCTCGGATCTCGATATGCGGGTCAAGGAGAACAGACGCGTGATTGATCGTGATTACAGCGCCGGGCGCTTGGCGGAAGTCGGCTATTACACCCGACGCGGGACATCCCTGCGGATCGAAGTCATCCCCCGCAGCCGTTATGTGGATGCGCAGGTCGGCATCATGATTGGGCAGCGCCGCCGTTGATGGCCACACTCAAAAAGACGCCCCGGACAATCAGTCCGGGGCGCCATTTCAAGTCTCTCTCAGGCCCGCAACAGCGCCGTCACGACCGGCGCGGGTCGTCCACCTTGGTCACGCCGCGGCGGTTCAGGCGGTAGGCGGATTCATTCGAACCGGGCACCACGGGACGTTCCTTGCCGTAGGAGATCGTCCGAATGCGAGCGGGCGCAACGCCCATGCTGACGAGAAAGTCCTTCATCGCCGTGGCGCGGCGCTGGCCAAGCGCCAGATTGTAATCGCGGGTGCCGCGTTCATCCGCATGCCCCTCGACGATGATCGTCGTGGTGGGATAAGTCCGCAGCCACGCCGCCTGACGCTCCAGCACCTGCCGGCCCTCATCATCGAGCCGGTGCTGATCAAGACCGAAGAACACCCGGTCCCGTACCGTGACCGTAAAATGCTGCGGCGTGCCCGGTGCGGGCTGAGAGGGATCGAGCGCGGCAGCGGAAATGCCGGCATCTTGGCTGGCGCCAGCGCCATCGGATGCACTGTCGATCGACACGCGGCTGTCATCGCCCGAGGCACAAGCCGCGAGCAAAAGGGCGCCCGCCGCCAGACCGGCCAAGCGCGCGGTCAAAGAGCGGGTCGGCAGAATATCGGTCAGACGGCTCATGGGTCTGTCTCCCTGGAAACGGTCAGTTATCTTACTGTCAGTCTACACACTGGCCTTCATGGCCGCCCTTCAACGGGAAGATGTAAGATGACACACGCGCCCTATCAAGCACCCGCTTGTGACAATGTGGACGGTGGGCTGAACTTACGGCGCCACGGCCGCCCCACTTAGAAGCGGTGACCAGGCGGGATCGGATGCGTCTGTCGGTGTAGGGATCTGGCGCTGATTATGGCCCGTCAAATCCACCGACCAGAGCCGCGCCGAGCCACCCGAACCATCCGGCGCCGTGGGCGTGGTGCGGAAGAACAGCAGCACCCGGCCATTGGGCGCCCAGGTGGGCCCTTCTTCCAGATAGCTCTGGGTCAACAGCCGCTCGCCTTCCCCGTCCGGGCTCATGACCCCGATATAGAACTGGCCGCGCCAGATCTTGGTGAAGGCGATCAGGTCGCCCCGCGGCGACCAAACGGGCGTGGCGTATTTGCCTTCCCCGAAACTGATCCGCCGCGCCTGCGACCCGTCTTTGCGCATCACATAGAGCTGCTGCGAGCCGCCACGGTCGGAGTTGAAAACGATATGCTCCCCGTCCGGAGAATAGGACGGTGAGGTGTCGATACCTGGATGCTGGGTCAGCCGCCGGATCACCCGCGTCCGCAGGTTCATGCTGTAAACATCGGCATTGCCGCCCCGGGTCAAGGTCATGATGACCTGCTCCCCGTCCGGCGAAAAGCGTGGCGCGAAAGACATGCCCGGGAACTCGCCCAGCACTTCACGCTCACCGCTTTCGATATTGCGCAGATAAATGCGCGGCGGCCCGTCCTCATAGGAGATGTAGACAATCTCCTGGTTCACCGGGCTGAAGCGCGGCGTCAGCACCAAATCCGAGCCGTCGGTGAGATACATCGGATTGGCGCCATCTTGATCCATGATCATCAGACGCTTCACGCGTTGGGTTTTCGGCCCGCTCTCGGCGATGTAGACGACGCGGGTGTCGAAATAGCCCTGTTCGCCGGTGAGCTGCTCGTAAACCTGGTCCGAGATCAGGTGACCCACCCGGCGCCACAGATCCTGCGGCACGGTGAATTGCAGGCCCAGCATGTCGCGTTCGGCGAACACGTCCCAAACCCGGAAATAGACTTGCAGCTGCCCGTCCGCTGTCGCCACCACTTGGCCCGTCACCAGCACCTGCGCCTGGATCAGCCGCCAGTCGCCGAAGCGGGGACGATTGTAAAAACTCTCGACCTGCTCGATGAACGCCGCCTTGTCGATGGGCGCAAACAGGCCCGAGCGCTCCAGATTGTTGCGGATGATTTCCGCGAGGTTTTGCCCAAGGCTCGCCTCCGCGGCGCTCTGGCCCACGAAATCGGCGATCGCGATGGGCATGGGGTCCACATTGCCATCGGTGATGACGATGCGCGGCGGCGCGTAGTCTTGGGCCGTGGCCGGGCCCGCTAACCCGCTCAGCAGCACCAGCGCCATGGCGATGGCGCCCAGGCCGAGGCGCCAGCGCCCCAACAGTCCCGTCATCATAAATGCCCGCATCATCCCATCGTCCTTGTTGTGCCTCATGCTGCCGCAGCAGCGCCCCATCTTGCTGTCTACCGTCCGCAGCTATTGCGGCAAAGCTTTGTCTCTACAACCGCGCCGGTGTGACAAGCGTCACGGTCCCAACAGGAAGCGCGGGTCGAACTCCAATTCCACCGTCGCCCACATGGCGTAGGTCTCCACCGGCAGCCGGAAGGGCTGGCAGGCCAGCACCGCGCGCACCGCGCGATCAGCGGCGGTCTGGAGATATTTGTCGCCCATGCCCCGGCGCGGACGCACCACGCTGGGCGCCCCGATCACCGTGCCGTCCGGGTTGAAGCGCACCCGCAGGATCACGATCAGCTCGCCCGCATTGGGCGCCCCTGCCGGCGGCGACCAACAGGGCTGAAGCTGAGCGCGGATGGCATCGATCTCGCTCACGGTCAGTTCGGTCTGAAGCCCGGCCGCCGCGTGGCGCTGATTAGCCGCCGCCTCACGGGCGTCATTGGAGAGCTGATGAAGCGAGCGCCCCGGCCCCTCCTCCGGTTTCAGATCTTTCAGCGCATCGGACAGACCCGCCAGAAAGTCCCCCTCGCCATCTTGCGCGGACGGCGCCGGCGTGGGCTGAGGGCGTGAGCGCGGCACGGCCCGGGCCAGGGTCTCGGTGGGCGTGGGCGGGGGTTCGGGCGCGGCCTCCACGGGCGTGCGCTGTGGTTCTTCAAAGGGGCGCGGCGCAGGCTCTGGGTCAGGCGCCGGTGCGGCGGGCGCAGGCGCAGGCTCCGGCCGGACGGGCGGCGCTTCGGGTTCAGGTTCAGGCTCGGGCTGGGGGACCGGGTCGGGTCGGGGCTGTGGTTCGGGGCGGGCACTGGGCACCGGCGGTTCATCCGTGTCCGTATCGACCACCGGCAGAATGTTCGTTTCTTCTGCGACCACCAGCCCTTCAAAGGTTAGCACCGGCGGCAGTTCCACAGGTGGCTTCACCGTGCGTGGCAAGGCGATCATACCGACCGCCACCACGCCCGCATGGAGCAACACCGAAAGAAGAACCGGAACCCGCATAGAGGGACTTTCCTAACCTCGCCGCCCTACCCCGTCGCCATTACGATGGCAGATCGCCCACAAGCGCCACACGCGTGAACCCAGCCGCGTTCAACCGTCCGAGCACGCCCATAAAGGCCCCATAGTCGATGGTTTCATCCGCCCGCAGAAAGATACGAACATCCGTATTGTTGCGAGTGATAGAGGTGAGCTTAGCGGTCATGTCCGTCAGCTGCACTTCCGTATCCTGAACATAAATCCGCCCATCAGCCGCAATGGTCACCGCAAGGGGCTCGTCCTGCCCCGGCAGCGCGCCAGCTTCGGTTTCCGGCAGATCCACCGGCACGCCTACGGTTAGGAGCGGCGCGGCGACCATGAAAATGATCAGCAGCACAAGCATCACATCCACAAATGGCGTGACGTTGATTTCGCTCATGGGGCGGAAGCGGCGCCGGCCGCGCCGACGGCCTCCCCCGCCACTGTCGGATTGCGCCATGCTCGCGCCCATCAGCGCACCTCGCGCTCGTCGATCTCACGCGACAAATGCGCGGAGAGTTCATCGGCGAAGCCTTCGACCCGATTGGCATACCGCCCCACTTCACTGGTGAAGCGATTGTAAGCCACCACCGCCGGAATCGCCGCCAGCAGCCCCAGCGCCGTGGCAAACAGCGCCTCTGCGATGCCCGGCGCCACGACGGCCAGATTGGTGTCATTGGTCAGCGCGATGGCGCGGAAGGAATTCATGATCCCCCAGACCGTGCCGAACAACCCGATAAACGGGGCCACGGAGCCCACAGTGGCAAGGAAGCCCAACTGGCTCTCCAGCTTGCCCATCTCCCGGGTGATGATGACGTTCATAACCCGGTCGAGCCGGTCGCGAATACCGGACAGAAAAGCCCCGCGCTTTTCATCACTGGAGCGCCGCCATTCCCGCATGGCGCCAACAAAGACCACTTCCATGGGATGGCTCGGCTTGTGACCGATGCGCTGATACAGCTCATCGAAGCGCTCGCCCGACCAGAATGCCTCTTCGAAGCGGTCGGTGTTCTTGCGCAGACGCGAGAACTTCACAGCCTTGTCAATGACAATGGCCCAGCTCCAGATCGAGGCGATCACAAGCCCGATCATCACCGCCTGTACGACCCAGTCCGCGCCCAGGAACAGCGCGATAAAGGAAAAATCGGCCGCGTGGCCTTCGGTTCCCGTCGTCACGACCGTGGGGTCCATAAAGCATCCTCTTGTCTAACAGGCGCACGCTCCGGCGCGCCCGGATCCAGCAACGCGTCACGTTTACTCAGTCGCGTCCCAGCACGGCGGACCCGAGACGGATCCCAGAAAACAGGCAAGACGTGTCGGGTGTAAGGCGCTCGCAGGGAGGAATGGCGGCACACAGGCAGCCGTTCCGGCGCGCCGGCCGACACGGATTCTTCCGTAGGCAAATGTGTCCGTGATTGTGACCTATTTTGGGCCGCCTCGCCTTAATCTGCGGCATTTCGGCAACAACCGACGAGAAGCCGTCACACCGGGTCGGCTAGATAGGGCAGCATGGTCTCCATCACCTCGGGCGGCATCCGTCGGGGACGCCCCTCCCGGTTGATGCAAGCGGCGAAGACATGCGCGCGCAGGATCTCCTCTTGCCCCCGCAAGATGGCCTGGCGCGCCTCCACCCGCGCCCCAGAGGCACGAGTATAGAGCGTGCGGACCTCCAGAATGTCGTCGATCTGGGCCGGGCGCACGAAATCGATCTCCAAGCGCTGTACGGTGAAGGCGAGCGGCTCTTCCCGCGCCCACAAGTCCCGGTGATGCACGCCGGCGAGCCGCAGGCTATCGCTGCGCCCGCGCTCCAAGTAGCGCACATAATTGGCGTGATAGACGACGCCGGAAAAATCCGTGTCCTCATAATAGATGCGCACCGGCAAGAGATGCGCCTTGCCCACGAAGCGCCCGCTGATGGTTGGGCTGTCGGGAGAGGCCATATCACTCATCAAGGGTCCTCCGGAGCGGGGAAAAGGTCACTCTGCCCCGGTCCGGGCGCCTCGGGCAACGGCGCATCGAGGCCCAGATGCGCGAAGGCAAGCGGTGTCAACACCCGCCCCCGGGGCGTGCGCTTCACGAATCCCTGCTGGATCAGATAGGGCTCAATAATGTCCTCGATGGCATCGCGCGGCTCAGATAAGGCCGCCGCCACGGTCTCGATACCCACCGGCCCACCGCCGAAATGGCGCGCGATGGTGCCCAGATACCGGTGATCGAGCGCATCAAGACCACGCGAATCCACTTCCAGGCGCCGAAGCGCCCGGTCCGCCACCGCGCCGTCGATGATGCTGGCGCCCTCATGGCTGGCGAAGTCCCGCACCCGGCGCAACAGCCGCCCCGCGACCCGCGGTGTGCCCCGCGCCCGGCGGGCGATCTCCACGGCCCCGTCCGGGCTAATGGCCGCGCCCAGCACGCGCGCGCCCCGCGAGACAATGCCCGTGAGCTCTTCCACCGTGTAGAAATCCAGGCGCACCGGAATGCCGAAACGGTCACGCAACGGCGTGGACAGGAGCCCCATGCGCGTGGTTGCCGCCACCAGCGTGAACGGCGCCAGATCAATGCGCACCGAACGCGCCGCCGGCCCCTCGCCGATGATCAGATCCAGCTCAAAATCTTCCATGGCCGGGTAGAGGATTTCCTCCACGGCCGGATTGAGCCGGTGAATCTCGTCGATGAACAGCACATCGCGCGCTTCCAGATTGGTCAGGATCGCGGCCAAGTCGCCAGCCTTGGCAATGACGGGCCCTGAGGTGGCGCGGAAATTCACGCCGAGTTCCCGTGCCACGATTTGCGCCAGGGTTGTCTTACCCAAGCCAGGGGGGCCGGAGAACAGCGCATGATCGAGCGCCTCGCCCCGCCCCCGAGCCGCCTCGATAAAGACCTTGAGATTCGCCCGCGCTTGGGCCTGACCGACGAAATCATCAAGGCTCTGAGGCCGCAATTGGGTCTCGCCGAAATCTTCGTCACGGGCGTGAGGATCGCTCAACCGCTCCACGGCTCAACTGCTCATCTGTTCGAGAAATGTTCCATGCCTTCCCATGCGGCGATTCCCACCCTCAAAGCCAGCCTCACCTACGAGACGAGGTCAGCCAGGCCGTGATGAGACCGCCAAGCACGGACATGCCCAGATTGGCCGCAAGCCCCAGCGTGGAGCGCAGCCAGCCATCCCCCTGGTTCGCACGCTCGCCCCGGCGCGCCAGCGTTAGCGGCTCGCTGGACTGGGCCGCCTCGGGCACCAGCTCACTTTGCGTGCCCATGCCCAGAAAGACCCACAAGCCCGCAAAGATCACCGCCGTAGCGATGAGGAAAATCAGAATCGATCGCAACCGCATGGGTCCCCTCCCCTAACGCGTCTTCTCGTCATCCTAGCACAGGCTCACATGAGCCGGCGCAAGCCCGCGCGGATCAGCTCGCCCACCTCGGCTGTGCCGTCGGTCTCGCTCTGCGCTCCGTCAACCGCCCGGCGGGCATCGGCCTCCGCGTAGCCTAGATTGACAAGCGCGGAAATGGCGTCACCCGTTGGTGTCGCGGGCATGGCCGCGCCCGAGGCGGGGCGAGCCCCGAGCACCACCGCTCCCGCCGGCGCCTTGTCCTTCAGTTCAGAGACGATCCGTTTGGCAAGTTTCGGGCCCACCCCCTGGGCCCGCGCGAACGTCGCGTGATCCTGGGCCGCCACCGCGCCCGCCAGATCATCCGCCGTCAGAATGGACAAAATCGCGAGCGCCACCCGGCTGCCCACCCCCTGCACGCTTTGCAGGAGCCGGAACCAGTCCCGTTCCGCCGCCGCCGTGAACCCGTAAAGCCGGATCAGATCCTCGCGCACCACCGTTTCGATGGTCAGGCTGACTGTGCCCTCACCCAGCGAGAGCTGCGCCAGAACCCGCGCCGGGCAGAACACTTCGTATCCGACGCCGTTCACATCCACCAAGGCGGTATCACCGGAAATCTCCGCCACCCGGCCCGTCAGCTTTCCGATCATCGCCGCCCGGTCTCCACTCCCTGACGCGCCAGCGCCTCCGCCAGCCGATCGTGGCCTGCCCCCATATGGGCGTGGGTAATCGCCACTGCCAGCGCATCCGCGGCGTCCGCGCCCTCGACCTCGGCCCCCGGCAACAGGGTGCGGATCATCAGGCCGATCTGTTCCTTGGCCGCATGCCCAGCGCCCACCACCGACTTTTTCACCTGATTGGGGGCATATTCATGAACGGCCAAGCCGGCGCGCGCCGGCACCAAAAGGGCGATGGCCCGCGCCTGGCCCAGTTTCAATGTGGCCGATGCATCGCGATTGACGAACGTGTGCTCGACGGCCGCCTCATCCGGGGCCAAGTCCGCCACCACCCGTTCCAGCCCGTCATGGAGTTCCGCCAACCGCTCCGCCAGGCTCAAACGCTGCGTGGATGTGACAGTGCCATTAGCCACGTGAGAGAGCCTCGCCCCCGCGACGTCGATCACGCCCCAGCCAGTGCGCCGCAAGCCCGGATCAATGCCGATCACCCGCCGGATCTTGCTCACGCGGAGAGAGACTCCAAGGTTTCGTCGGACATGTTGAAATTGGCGTAGACGTTCTGGACGTCGTCATTGTCCTCAAGGGCGTCCAGGAGCCTCAACAAGGTGGCCGCCTGGTCCCCTTCCACATCAATGGTATTGCCGGGCTTCCAGATGATCCGCGCGCTGAGCGCCTCGCCGAGCTTGTCTTCCAGCGCCTGACGCACTTCCGCGAAGGCATCGTCGGCGCACAGGAATTCGTGCTCCTCCTCGCTGGAGATGCATTCATCCGCGCCCACATCAAGCGCGACTTCCAGCATGTCGTCCGCACTGCCTTTGTCGGCCGGGTACACGATGCTGCCGACCTTGGAGAACATGAAAGAGACGCTGCCCGTCTCGCCCAAATTACCGCCATTCTTGGAAAAGGCCGTGCGCACTTCGCTGGCCGTGCGGTTGCGATTGTCGGTCAGCGCCTCGACAATGACGCCGATGCCGGCCGGGCCAAAGCCCTCATAGCGCATCTCGTCATAGGTCTCCGCGTCGCCGCCTTGCGACTTGTTCACCGCGCGCTCGATATTATCCTTGGGCATGGACTGGGCCCGCGCGTTCTGGATGGCAAGGCGCAGGCGCGGATTGGCGTCCGGGTCCGGCCCGCCCATTTTCGCGGCGACGGTGATCTCTTTCGACAGTTTGGAGAACATCTTCGCGCGCTTCTTATCCTGCGCGCCCTTGCGGAACATGATGTTCTTGAATTTGGAATGGCCGGCCATAGCCCCTGTCCTGTCTTATGTGGTGCCCTGCCATGCAGGATCCATCCGAGTCGCGGGCGCACCCGCAGCTGAGCCCGGATATGCCATGCCCCCGCGCAAAGGGCAAACAGCCCCCGAAACCGCCGTATCCCCCAGCGGGTTGGCCGACACCCCCGTCGCGCCAGCGCCGCGATCGGTGTGGACATTCTCTCGGCTCACCCGCCATAGTCGGTCCCAATCGCTCCACACTGCGTTGCATGAGGCCTCCGATGATTCGCCCTTTGCTTGCTCTCGCCGCATTGCTGCTCTTGGCCGCTTGCGGGCCGATGGGCCCCTCCGGCAGTGATGTCACTGTCTCACGCTACGCAGAGCCCGGCGCTGGTTCGGTGAACACATGGATTCTCGCCGCCGAGGACGGTGTGGTGGTGATCGACGCCCAGCGGGTGGTGTCCTCGGGCCGGGCGGCGGCGGACCTGGTGGCCGCCATCGACGCGCCGCTGCGCGCGATTCTCATCACCCATCCGCATCCCGATCATTTCGGTGGCCTGGCCGCCTTTCTGGACGCCTTTCCCGACACACCGGTCTATGCCTCTGAGGCGACGCTCAAGGCCATGCAGACCGATAGCCAAGGCTTCATCCCCGCAACCCGCGCCGCAAAGCCCGACGACACGCCCGCGGTCGTCGCTCTGCCCACCGACACTTTTGTCCATGAGGAAACGCTGACATTCGGCAGTATCCGCCTGGTCGTCGACGAAATCGGCCCCGGTGCATCCGAGACCATGACCCTGTTTCATGCGCCGGACCAGAACGCCCTGTTCGTCGGTGATCTGGTGGCCAACCGCATGACCGGGTTGCTGCTGGAGGGACGCTCGGGCGCCTGGGTCGCGCAGTTGAACCAGGTTCTGCGCGATTATGACGAGCTGGAGCCGACCATCTATCCGGGTCACGGGGCCTCTGGGCGCTTCACCGAGACTCTGCGGGCTCAGAAAGCCTGGTTGACGGATCTGCGCCGGCTCATCCGCGCCCGCCTCTCCGATGGCCGGCTCTCGGACCGGGAAGCGCGTCAGGTGCTGGAGGAGTTCACGGCCCTCTACCCCGATCACCCGATCGTGGCTGAAATCCCGGATTTGCCCATGATGAACATCCGCGCCGTGGCGGCTGAACTCCTCGCCGAATAAGCACTCAGGCGCGCGTCAACGCCAGCAGCGCCAGCACCAGAGCCGCGGCTGCGGCTAGCCCCGCAAGGGCAAGCGCTCCGCCGGACGCGGCGGTTCCGATTGCAATCGCCGCCAGCCCCCAGACCACGCCGATGGCGTACATCCATCCGGCCCCGGAGAACAGCACCCCGGCGGCGAAAAGGCTCGCCGCCGTGAGCACGACCAGACTGGGCACAAGCCCCGTGCCGTCCTCGAAGGCGATACCGTAAAACCGAGCGGTTACGGACAGACCGACAAAGAAGGCCGCCGTAATCCACCCCGCCAGCAGCGACAGCGGAAAGCGCACGAACCACGTCGTGCCCGTCGTGAGCGGAGCCGCCGCCGCGATCTGCATCATCACAATGACCATGACCACGAGCAGCACGCCCAGGATCCCCAACGCGACTGCGTCAAGGGAATAGACGGGCACCCACAGCTCCCACAATGTGTTCAAGGCAAAGGCCATCACCGCCAGCCAGCCGATGCGGCGCAAGAGCGGGTTGGTCAAGTTCCCCGGCAAAGCCGCATAGACCGCAAACACCAGACAGCCTAGAAAGATCACGCCCCAGATCGCAAAGGCCCAACCCGGCGGCACAATGGGTGTGGAGAGCGCGTCAGAGCGGCTGCCGATCGTCTCTTCCCAGCCGAAAAGCTGTGGCGCCTGACCCGCCGCCACTTGCGCGACCGCCATCACCAGCAGCAGCCCAACCCGCACACCATCCGCCGACAGATAAGCCATGCATCCCATCCTTCGTTGCGGGGGGCCCATTTAGTGCTGGTAGGGGTCCAGCCGTTCCGCCACGCCGCGCCAATAGCCGCGATCGCCAGCGGTCATGGGAATGAGCCCCTCCTCGCGCACCAGATACCCCTGATCCCCCCACGCCGCTTCATCCGTGAACGCCAGTACGAAATCATGGATCGCCGGCAATTGCGCCACATGAGGCTTCTTGACGTAGAGATAAAGCCAACGCGACAAGCGATAGTCATCCTTGCTGCGCGCCGACGGCACCTGACCATCCACGGCAATGCTGCGCAGATCATCCTGCCGTTTGAAATAGCTCGGATAGCCGAGAATCCCAATGGCCGGCCCGTTATGGGCCAGCACCTGGCGCACCGTGAACGGATCGTTTTCCTCTGTATCGATCCACACCCCGTCCCGGCGGATCGCATGGGTCAGGCGACGGAAGCGGCGCGGATCCTCCCGCTCCATCTCCCGCAAGCACAGGAATGTTCGCGCCCCCGCCTCCATGGCCAGATCCGTGAACGCATCCCGGGTGCCCGAGCCAAACCCCGGCCCATAGACGATGATCGGCCGGTCGGGCAACGCCGGATCCACATCCCGCCAGCTGCGCGCGGTATTGCGCGGCATATCGGTACACGAGCCCCCCCGCGGCACCCGCTCGGCAAAGGCCAGGAACAGATGGCGCAAGCTCAAGTTCAAAGCTGCGGCCTCCTCCGAGCGGTCTTCGGCGAGCACAATGGCGCCATAGCCGATCTTCAGCTCCACGACCTCGCGCACCCCATGGCGGACGCATTCCTCGTACTCGGCCACGGTCTGCCGGCGGGAAGCCATCGCGATATCGGCCTTGCCGTCGCCCAGACCGCCGCAGAAGTTATCAAAGCCACTATTCGTGCCCTGACTATTGATGCGCGGGCGTGCCAGCGGATTGTCGCCGCCCAGGCTCAAAGCCACCCGTTCAGCCAGCGGTTCGATGGTGGAGGAGCCGACAATGGCAATCCGCTCCCGGTCCCAGTTTTCGGCCCAGGCCGTGGGTGACGGCGTCACCAAATCCACAAGCGCCGTGCGCACCGGCTCAAAGTAAAGGGCGATCGCCACGATCAGCGCGACGAAGAACAGCCACAGCACCGGCGCTCGCGAACTGGGCTGCTTGCGGTAAGAGCGCGCCCGGCGCACCATCCGCCCGCCCCGGCACAGGTCATGGGCCTTGGCGAGAACCCGGTCCCATTGGGTGTCGGCCGGGTCGCCGCGCCAATGGCGCAGGTCGATGGTCTCGATGGCATTGAAGGGCGGTGGCAGGCGCGCGTCGTCGATGCGCACCGGCACCAGAATGTTGCGCTCGCGCGCAATGTCCGCCTCTGAATAGGCCCAGGTGCTACGCGCCGAGTTTTCCGACCACACGACGATAACGCATTTGGCGTCTTCCAATTCGCGCATGATCTCGTCGGAAAAGGTCTCCCCCGCTTCCAACGAGGCGTCGTACCAGACCGCGTAGCCCTGCTCTTCCAGCTCCTGAACGATGGACTGGATTTTTGCCCGGTCGTCGCGGGCGTAACTGATGAAGATATCCGCCATGGCCGCTCCCCCCTCCGCGACACGACCTTGCCGGGTGCTCCGCCCCGGCGCAAGCCGGTTCAAAGGTGCAGGACGCCGCGGCGTGACAACGGCACGAGACTAAAGGCTTGGCATGGCCTCGATCAGCCGCCCGCCCAGGCGCAGCGGCTCGGCGCGCCGGGCAAGCCCCGTCGCATCATCGGTCTCGATGACCACACCGCACAGCGTTGCGGGCCCTTCCGCGGGGGTCATACGCGCGCCTGGCAGCTTGGTCACGAAGCGCTCGACCGGCTCTTCTTTGCTCATGCCGATGACCGAGTCGTAGCTCGCGCACATCCCCGCGTCGGTCTGATAAGCCGTGCCGCCGGGCAGCACTTGCGTGTCCGCCGTGGGCACATGGCTATGGGTGCCGACCACCAGGCTGGCGCGCCCATCCACGAGATGCCCCATGGCCATCTTTTCGGAGGTGGCTTCCGCGTGGAGGTCGATAATGATGGCGTCGGCGACCTCCTGCAGCGGACAGGCCGCCAGTTCGCTCTCCACAAACCGGAACGGGTCGTCGAGCGGGTCCATGAACACCCGCCCCATGACGTTCATCACCAGCACCCGCCGCCCGTCAGCGGTCTCAAACAGGCCCGAGCCGCGCCCGGGCGTGCCCGGCGGATAATTGCCCGGCCGCAACAGGCGCGGCTCGCGCTCGATAAACACCAGCGCCTCGCGCTGGTCCCACACATGATTACCCGTTGTGATGACATCGACGCCCGCATCCAGCAGGTCCGCGCAGATGCGTTCGGTAATGCCGAAACCGTGCGCCGCGTTTTCCCCATTGGCGATGACGAAATCCAGGGCCAGATCCGCGCGCAGATCTGCGACCGCCTCCATCACCGCCGTGCGCCCGGCTTTGCCGACAATATCCCCCAAAAACAGCAGTCTCACAGAATGGCCTTTCCGGTTCTTCCTTTTGGCATGTCAGGCGCAGCAGAACGCCCCGCGCTCGGTGACGACCCAGTCGAGCGGCACGTCATGGGGCTCAAGCGGCACTTGGTCTTCTTCCTGAGCCGCGAATGCAAGGCCAACGGCGAGCGCCGTTCCGTGGGCGCGCAGCACCGCCAGGGTTCTATCATAATGCCCCTGACCATAGCCAAGCCTGCCGCCACGCCGGTCGAAACCGAGCAGCGGCACCAACAGCATATGCGGGGTCATCAGGGGCTGGCCGTCATCCGCCGGCGCCAGGGTTTTAAAGCCGTGCGGCTCCATGACGCTGTTCGGGGTCCAGCGCCGAAACGTGAGCGGCAGACCCGGCGTCTGTGCGATGAGCGGTAAGCACACATCCAGGCCGCGCTCGGTGAGACCGACCATCAGCGGCCGCGGATCCACTTCCGAGCCGATGGGCCAGTAGCCGGAAACCGGCCCTGCTTCCCCGCTCAGGGGAGACGCCCAAAAGGCCGCCGCCAGGCCTGCGCCCGCCGCCGGATCGGCCAATGCGGCCGCCTTGCGCCGCGCCTTTAGCGCCGCGCGGCGCACTTGTTTGTCATCGCTCATGGACCCTCGAGTTGGCTAAGACGAACCGGCCTCGTCTTTAACCTCCCCGGCGAACTGACGCCAGCCGCGCGCGAGCAAGATCGCGATCACCGTCAGCCATAACAACGCGATGACACCTAGGATCACCGGCCCGTCCCACATGGCGTTGGCGACCATGCTGGTCATGTTGAAGCTGGCATGCACGAGGAAACACACCAGCAGCGATCCGCCCGTGGCGTCATAAAGCCAGGCGAAAATGATCGCCAACGGCAACACGCCGAGGGCCGTAAGGCCACCGCGGCGCACAATCAAAACTACGGCTACGATCAGTGGGCTGAAAGCCCCCAGAAGCGCGATCTCGAAGGGCCATGGAAAGGGCAGTACACCCGCCGCCCGGGCCCCTGCCGGACTCCACAGGAGCCAGGACACAAAGATCAGTAGAAAGAACGGAGCGACCGGATCATCCGCCCCCGGCTCATTGTGATGTCTTGAGCGCCCTGTCATGGGGCCCTCCCAGGTCATGCTGCGCCCGTGGCAGGCCCACCAGCCATCGCTCCAGCAACGCCAGCACCGGCGCCCGCTCAAACTCCTCGTGATAGGCCGACAAGACCACGAGCCCATAGCCAAGCGCGGTCAGAAGCTGGGCCAGCGCGGCGCGCTGAGCCGACGGCACCGCGGTCGTGCGAGCGATGACCTGGGCGAGCGCATCCAGCTGCTCCCGGTCCGTCTGGCGCAACACCGCGCTCAAGGCCGGGATATGCACGGCCTCCCCCATGACCGAAACATCGGCCAGGAGTGCCGCCCGGTCGCCCTGGTACGGTGCTTCAAACAGCGCCTGAAACGCGGCGCTAAGCGGGTCAGCCGCCTGCACGGGCGCCTCCAGAGCGGCCGCGCGGCGCGTGCGGAACAGCTCCGCCACCGCGACGATGATCTCGTCCTTGCTGCGAAAGTGGCCATAGAGCCCGCCGATGGAGACCTCGGCTTCGGCGCAAATGTCCCGCATGGACGTGGCCCGATAGCCCGCCCGTCCAAAGCATCGAAACGCCGCCATCAACAGCGCCTCGCGCCTTTCCTCCATGGCCTCGGGGGATAGCTGCGGCATCGTACCCTCATAAAAAACGAACGCTTGTTTTTCATGAGGGTACAGCAAGATTATAAAGCCGAATCGGCCCCCTGATCAGCAGTCAGCAGAGGGAAGAAACGCGGTGCCGCCTTGGCCGTTGGATGTTGGAAACCTCACGAGCCTGCCGTTAAGCAGGTGGGCGCCGTGTGCCCGGACCCACGGGTCCAGGCAGGGACAGCTCCCGGTGTGGTCGGTATCGGCCCCTGGGTATCACGGATCCTGACGCACCAGGCAGCACCGCAGCAAACGAGAGTGTAGCGTTCCTCAAATGGCTGACCAGAGCCTGAGGCACAAGGCTTGGCGCAAAAAATGCGCTGGGATCTCGCTCTGGTCGCTACGCCCCTGCCCCCGCCAGCCGCTTGGCGATCTGTTCCAGGCGTTCGGCGGCGGAATCGAGCGCCTTGGAGGCTTCGCGTTCGGCACTGCGCATGCGGGTGGAGATTTCCTCACGGCTGTCGCGCAAGTCCTTGAGTTCCTGCTCCACCTTATTGAGGCGATCCAGTGCGCCGGACAGCTCGTCAGCCACCATCAGCCCGGCCATAAGCATCAGCCGCGTCTCGCCCACCGGCCCGATATTGTCGGCCAGTTCCTGGATGTGATGATCAAGATAGCCCGCGAGCTGCTTGAGGTGCTCTTCCTCGCCGTCGTCGCAGGCGAGCGTATAAGAGCGGGCATTAACGGTAACGGAAACATGCGCCATGCGAGGTCCCCTCCCGAACAGTTACTGTTCGAGGATGTTGCGGATTTCCTGAATCGCGGTGTCGAGCTTGCCCGTCACCCGGTCCGTCAGCCCTTCCAGCATTTCGGTCTCGGTGCGCATGGCGGTGAGTTCCTTCTCCAGCCGTTCCCGGTCGGCACGCAGGCCGTCCATCTGGCCACGCAGGCTCTCTTCGGCATCCGCTTGCTGCTTTTTCAGCGCCTCGATCCGCTCCGCGTGATCGGCGGCCTTGCCGTCCTGATCCGCCTGCAAGGCCGCGAGGCGATCCTGATGGGCACTTTCCAGAGCCGCCAGGGCTTCCTGGCGCTCGGCTTCAAGCCGGCTCTTTTCGTCACGCACCACCGCAAGCTCTTCCTGATGCGCCGCATCAAGGCGATCCCGGTCCGCCTTCAGCGCCGCCAGTTCTTCGTGATGCTCGCTCTCCAGCCGCTCACGCTCGGCCTTCAGGGCCAGAGCCTCGCTTTCAAGGCGTGATTTGTCGTCATTGGCGTTCTGGACATGATCGACAGAGGCCTCCAGGGACTGAAGAGCTTTGTCGAACCGATACAGGGCTGCCTTGAGATTGCTCATCCCGTCTGCTCTCTTGAAACGATGGCCGTAAGACCCCACGGCATTTCGGTTTCTTTCCGTTTAGGGCCTGATTTGGCCCCCGCGTGCAATGCTTTCCCTCGAACAGCATAGAAGACGCGTCCAGTGAACTTGTGGTCAGGTTTGGCTTTGCCCGCGCGGCGATTCCATGC
Source organism: uncultured Alphaproteobacteria bacterium (assembly GCA_964625525.1). Lineage (GTDB taxonomy): Bacteria > Pseudomonadota > Alphaproteobacteria > JAJFIK01 > JAJFIK01 > CAZVEE01. The sequence goes on from CAZVEE010000052.1 coordinate 20,987, forward strand.
ATTGTCCCGTTTCTGGACGCAGTGCAGCATATCTGTCCCAGTGTTGGCGCTGACGCCCGCTCTTGCAAGCCCGCTCAGCGACTCCGGTTTTCGCATTATCGCCGGTCGTGACACCGCCGTTCGTGACACCACCGCTCGTGACACCACCGCTCGTGACACCACCGCTTGTGACACCACCCCATTGTGTGCGCCCTGACCAGCGCGATCCACCGCCCAAGACGCGCCACGCCAAATACGCCACGCCCAAGACGCCTGAGGAACTCCGCCATGTCCGCCACCGACGCCCCCGTTTCCCACACACAGATGGCCAACGCCATCCGCGCCCTGGCCATGGATGCGGTCGAGGCCGCCAACAGTGGCCATCCCGGCATGCCCATGGGGCTCGCCGATGTGGCCACGGTTCTGTTCACGCGCCATGTGCGCTTCAATCCAGAAGATCCGGTGTGGCCGGACCGGGACCGGGTGGTGCTGTCGGCGGGCCACGGCTCCATGCTGCTCTACGCCGCGCTCTATCTGCTGGGCTACGGCGATGTGACCATTGAGGAGATCCGCAATTTCCGTCAGCTCGGTGCCCGCACGGCCGGTCACCCGGAATTCGGCTATGCCGGCGGCATCGAAACCACGACCGGGCCGCTCGGCCAGGGTCTGGGCAACGCGGTGGGCATGGCCCTTGCCGAGCGCAGCATGGCCGCCCGCTACGGGTCCCAGATCGTCGATCACCACACCTATGTCCTCGCCAGTGACGGCGACCTGATGGAAGGCATCAGCCAGGAATCCATCACCTTCGCCGGTCACCAAAAGTTATCGAAGCTGATTGTGCTGTGGGACGACAATGGCATTTCCATTGATGGTCCGCTGGAGCTGTCGGATACCGGCGATCAGATTGCCCGCTTCGAGGCTGCCGGATGGCGCGCCGAGCGGGTGGATGGCCATGATCCCGAGGCCGTCCACGCGGCGCTTGAACGGGCCAAGACGAGCGACCGGCCCAGCCTTATCGCTTGCCGCACGGTGATCGGCTATGGCGCCCCCAAAAAAGCCGGCACCGCGGCGAGCCACGGCGCGGCGCTCGGCGCAGAGGAAATCGCCGGCGCCCGCGAGGCCCTCGATTGGCCCCACGCGCCGTTCGACATTCCGGCCCCCATCCTGGAGGCTTGGCGCAGCGCCGGTCGGCGCACGCGGGATCAGTGCAGCGCCTGGGCCGAGCGGTTCGCCGCCCTGGATGACGCCGACCGGGTGGATTTTGAACGCCGCCTCTCCGGCGACCTGCCCGGCGGGCTTGCCGAGGCCGTGCAGGCGGTGAAGGCCGCCTTTACCGCCGATCCCAAGCCTGTAGCGACCCGCAAAGCCTCGGGCGAAACCCTGAACGCCCTGACCGCGCTGGTTCCGGAAATGCTCGGCGGCTCTGCCGATCTCACCGGGTCCAACAACACCCGCGCCAAAGAGATGGAAGCCTGCACACCGGTCACGCCGGGCGGGCGCTTCGTGCATTACGGCATTCGCGAGCACGGCATGGCAGCGGCCATGAACGGGATGGCGCTGCATGGCGGCGTGCTGCCCTATTCGGGCACTTTCCTGGTGTTTTCTGACTATTGCCGCCCGTCCCTGCGTCTGGCTGCGCTGATGCGGCTGCGAGTGATCCATGTGTTTACGCACGACTCCATCGGCGTCGGCGAGGACGGCCCCACGCACCAGCCGGTGGAGCATCTGGCGGCCCTGCGCGCCATGCCCAATCTGAACCTGTTCCGCCCGGCCGATGCGGTGGAGACGGCCGAATGCTGGGAACTGGCCTTGACCGCCCACAACACGCCCAGCGCCTTGGCCCTGACGCGGCAGAACCTGCCGCTCCTGCGCACCAAACCGGGCGACGAGAACCTCTGCGCCCGCGGCGCCTATGAGTTGCAACCGGCTGCTTGCGGCCCCGCCAAGGTCACCCTGCTCGCCACCGGTTCGGAAGTGCAGGTCGCCGTCGCGGCCCGCGCCCGCCTGGAGAGCGAGGGGATCGCCACGCGTGTGGTCTCTATGCCGTGCTGGGAGTTGTTCGACGCCCAGAAAACCGCGTACAAAGACGCCGTGCTCGGGCCGGGGACGGTGCGCATCGCCATTGAGGCGGCGGCATCCTTCGGTTGGGAGCGGTATCTGGGCGCGGACGGCACGTTCATCGGCATGACCGGGTTCGGCCGCAGCGCCCCGGCCGAGGCCCTGTTCGAGTATTATGGGATCACCCCCGACGCGGTCGTGAGGACGGCGCGGGCCAAAATGAAAGAACCGGGTGCCGACGCCGACACCTCCAGCGCCAAGCGCCACGCCGCGCCCAGCTGAAGGCTCAACGGCCACGCGCCCCATCTGGTTCGAGGAGAAAAGCGAATGACTGTGCGTGTCGCCATCAATGGGTTCGGTCGGATCGGCCGGCTGGTTCTGCGCGCCATCCTGGAAAGTGGCCGCCAGGACATCGAAGTTGTGGGCATCAACGATCTGGGTCCGGTCGAGACCAATGCCCATCTGCTGCAATACGACTCCGTGCATGGCCGCTTCCCGAACGCAGTGTCCTTCGAAGGCGAGACCCTGAATGCCGGCCGCGGGCCCATCCGCGTCACCGCCATCCGCAATCCGGCTGAGCTGCCCTGGGGCGAGCTTGGCGTGGATGTGGCGCTTGAATGCACCGGCATCTTTACGGACAAGGAAAAGGCCCACGCCCATATCGTGGCGGGCGCCAAGAAAGTGCTCGTCTCCGCCCCGGCTAAGGGCGCGGATCTGACCGTGGTCTACGGCATCAATGACGACAAGCTG
>CAZVEE010000053.1:0-17149 GCA_964625525.1 uncultured Alphaproteobacteria bacterium
GCTCTGGACTCTTCGCAAACACCCGCTTCCGAACGTGCATGACGATCTCCATCGGTGTGTAATCGTCGTTCAACAGGATCACTTTGTACAGAGACGGCCGCTTGGTTTTGGGCTTCGTTTTGGTAATGAGCCCGGTTGCGGGACCGCCCGCATCGTCCTGAGACCACTCTTGCGACATCGATGCCACACCGCTCCTTGAAGGATAACCGCGTCCCGAGGCTGCCCAGATCCAAAGGCGTAAGTGCCACCTTTACCCTGGTGCCCCGCGGCCCCAGCCGCAACCATGCGACCATGACCGTCCTCAAGACGGATTAAAGCCTGGCCACACAAATAGGTGGCCCTGCGCAGATTGAAAGACCGCCGCTTCGCCGACGCCTAGTCCGACCCGTCATCAGCGGCAGCCTTCGCCGCGGCAGCGATGCCGGGCAAGGCCGCTTCCATGGCCGCGACCCAGGCGTCCACCCGCCGACGGTTAACGCCGAAATCGCTATAACCGAGTTCGGCGCGCGAGAATACCGCCAAGGTCGCCCCAGGCCCGTCCGGCAGGAACCGCACCGTGATGCGATCGGGAAAGCGAAACAGGAAAGAGCGTTGAATCACTTCGAGTTGATGGCGTGCCGGATCGCGGGCCACCCGCTCCAGGCGCGGCTGCTCGGCGAGCATCGCCTCCCAGGCTGCCTCAAGATGCGCCACCGGCACATCGTACCGGCGCGGTGCCGCATGGGGAATGGCGGCCCGGCATAAACCCTCGGGCGCCAGCAGATGCTGGTTCGGCTTGCCGCTTAACGTCAGACTTTCAAATGCAATCATAAGAGCCGCTCATCCCGGGCGGATAGCAAGGAGGCCCATGTCCGTCTTCGGGCCAAACGCGAAAGGCGCGCGCATCCCGGCGGGATCCGCGCGCCTTTGTTATATCGTACATCACCGCCGCGCCGGAAGCACCGCACGGCATGAGAGCGCCGCTCAGCCCTGACGGCCGGCCTGCATGGTCTTCACAAAGTCCTGATAGTTGCCCGTGAGCGGCTCCCAGCTTTCGCGCACGGTCTCGGTCATCATCTCACCGAGCTTGGTCATCTGACCCCAATAGGCGTCCATGGCCGTTTTCGCGAAATCGTTCTGGAGGCTGTAGACTTCTTCGATGCTCTTGGCGCTCATGGCCGCCTTGGTCACCGATACGGCGTCTTCGATATGCTGCTTGGAGAAAGCCAGCGCTTCGGTGTTGATGGCTTCAAGGCCCCGCGAGGCGGCCTGCGCACTCTGCATGCAGGCTTCCATCGTGGCCTTCGAATAGGTGGTCACGGTGTCATAGCCTTTCACGGCTTTCTCCACATTGTCTTTCACGAAACCGGTGCCGGCGGTGATCGCTTCGGCCTGGGTGCCGTTGGATTTGGTCGTGCGAGCTTTGGTGGCCATGGGGGCAGTCCTCTTTCAAAGGGCAATGGAGCGCATAGGCGGTCCGGATGGACGGCGGGATCCGCAACAGACCGGTTCAACGGAGAGACGGACCCCGACGCAGCGTAATTGCTGCGCCGCAACATACCTTAAGGGATAGCGACATCGCCAGCGCTCGTCAATAAGGTTTTTTGCACTGCAGCAAACTGGCTGGCTGGCCGCCATTTCCGAAAGCCCTATCTTAGGCCATGGGTCTTAAGGCCACGTTACCAGTTCGTAAAAACAGGTCCGAAACGACAAAAAAATGGCAATAAAATTGCCAATAAGACCAGCATTCCTACACCTTATGAACAATCAAAATGACTTGCGTCCAAGCATGTCCAAACGGAGCGCACGGCTTTTTCCGTCGCGGCACATAACAAATTAAAAGAGAATGCGCGGCATTGACTTGCCCTGTCCCCCATCCACTTCCATAGCGAACGCGCGACAAGCGGGTCGCCTGGTTCAACTCACACGGGCAGGCGTTTTGCCTGCTCGATGATTCACTTTATCCCCAAGACCGGCGGAGCCCCCCTCCCCGGTGCTCCAGGGACCTCTTTGCTGGCAGGAGACAGAGGCATGGCTGACACCACCATCGTGGGCATCGCGACCGGATCGGATGATTTCGACATCCTTGTGCGCGCGCTGAACACGGCAGGTCTAACGGAAACCCTCGCCGCTGATGGCGCGGACCTCACTGTTTTCGCCCCCACCGACGCGGCCTTTACGCAGTTGGCGGTGGATCTGGGCTTCACCGGCGACGTCACCGACGAAGACGCCGTCTTCAACGCCATCGTCGCGGTACTGACGGATCTGGGCGAAGGTGACCCGTCGGGGCCGTTGACCGACATCCTCACCTATCACGTGTCCCCCGGCGCCAAGGATCTCGACGCGGTCGCCGCCCTGGACGCTGTCCCGACCTTGCTCACGGACACCACCTTCTCTCCCTCTGGGCTCACCCTGATTGATAACGAGCCGGACCTGGCCAATCCCACCTTGATCGACACGGATATCGAGGCGACCAACGGCATCGTGCATGTCATTGACCGGGTGCTGCTGCCGCTTGATCTGGAAGGCAATGACGTGCCGACCATCACTGAAATCGTCGCCGCGTCGGGCGAAGGCTTCGACGCCAATGGCGACGATTTCGACATGCTGCAAGCCGCACTGGAGGCTACCGGCCTTGACGACACTCTGAACACGCCGGAAACCGCTTTCACGGTCTTCGCGCCCACGGACGACGCCTTCATCCGCTTGGCGCAGGATCTGGGCTTCACGGGCAGCGATGAATCGAGTGCGCTGACCTTTATCCTGGACACGCTGGCCACGCTTGGCGACGGTGATGCCACTGGTCCGCTGACGGATATTCTCACCTATCATGTGCTCGATGGGGAACAATTCCTGGCGGATCTGGCGCCACTCGATGCGGTGACCACGCTTGAGGGGGGGACGATCGGCATCGCGCCGCCGCTGCTGACCGACCTGGAGCCAGACCTGCTGGACCCGGCCCTCATCAGCACGGATATTGATGCCCAGAATGGGGTCGTGCACGTGATCGACCGGGTCTTGCTACCGCTCGACCTGGCCGGCAATGACGCGCCGACCATTGCGGGTCTGGTGGCGGCGTCCGGCGATGGGCCGGATGCGAACAATGGCGACTTCGACCTGTTGTTGGCGGCCGTGGAACTGACCGGTCTCACCGGGGCTTTGGATGATGCGACTGCGGATCTCACCGTCTTTGCGCCCACCGACGCGGCCTTCATCGATCTGGCTCGCGACCTGGGCTTTACGGGTACCGATGAAGGCGGCGCCATTGACTTCCTGATCACCACATTCAACGATCTCAGCGATGGCAACGCTGTGGGCATCCTCACACAGGTGCTGCTCTATCATGTGTCACCGGAAGGCCAGCAGCGTGCCGACGTAGCGGCTCTCGATACGGTGGACACGTTGCAAGGGGGCGAGTTGGGTGTCACCGACACCACCTTGATCGATGCCGAGCCGGACATCGACGACCCGGCCTTTACGGGTGTGGAACTTCAGGCGTCGAACGGCAATGTGATCGCCATTGACGGCGTGCTCATCCCCTTTGACATTCCCGCCTCCAATGGTCGCGATGCCATCGAGATCTTCGTGGGCGAAGACGATCGGGACCGTGAGAGCGCCGGCAAGGACAATGATGTCCTGCTGGGCCTGGGCGGCGATGACCGGCTGAAGGGCAAGCAGGGGGACGACCTGATCGACGGTGGCGCGGGCGATGACCGCCTCAACGGTCAGAAAGGCGACGACACTCTGATCGGCGGCGACGGCAATGACCGCATGAAAGGCGGCAAAGGCGAGGACATCCTCAACGGCGGCGCCGGCGACGATGACCTGCGCGGCGGCAAGGACGCGGACATTTTCGTGCTGACGCTCGGCGACGGCGATGACGTGATCTTCGACTTCAAGCAGAAGGACGGCGACCGCATTGATGTGCAGGCCCTGGGCATCACCTCGCTGGACGATTTCCTGGCCGGGGCGGAAGAGAATCGCAAGGATGTGGTCTTCACCGACGACGCCGATTCGCTCACCGTCTTCCGCAAGCTCGACATCGACGATCTCACCGACGCGGACTTCATCTTCGCGGCGAGTTGATCGCTGCGCCATCCCGCTTACCGCACAACAAGGGCCCGGCATTGCCGGGCCCTTCGTCGTTTTCCGTGGCTCCCTTAACGCATTTCAGCCGAAAATCCGCAGAAACCCTGGCCCTTAGTCACAGGCGTTAACCAAACCCTAACCGCGCGGGCGCAGGGTGAGTCTGCTGCGGATCAGGCCTCCTGTCTTGAAAGCCCGCCGCTGGCACGGCCTGTGCGAGTCGCGATGCGGCGCGCCGCCCCCGTGCTGCCGGTCGGCGAACGGGTCTGGGAGAACGGGCGCGCCTTTGCTACCATGGTGACCAGACGTGACAGACTGGGGCGCCAAGGGTGACAGGGCCGCACCACCCGATCCGCCGCTTCCGGATGACAGGGGTCGTAACACGACACACCATTGTCTCTGGAGCCGGCACGAACGCGCGCGAGCGCGACACACACCCGCCCGGTCCTTCGGGACCCAGCCTTCTGGGGGGAGGCTGACGCGCAGGTGCAGGTCTTATCGAACGTCCGGGACCCGGTGGGCCTGGACCGGAACGGGTGACGAGTATGGCGCGGGGACTTTGGACAGGACTTTTCGGGGGAACGGCGGCCGCTGCGGGTGCCAGGCGCATGGTCTGTGCCTCGTGGCTTGGTATCCGCGTTGTGGCCCTGGCTCTGCTGTGTATCAGCATGATCACCGGGCCCCTCGCCATCACCCCGGCGCAGGCCAACAACAAATATGCCTCGGTGGTCATGGACCACGACACGGGCGAAGTCTTTTACGCGCGCAGCTCTGAACAGCGCCGCTATCCGGCCTCCCTGACCAAGGTCATGACCCTCTATATGCTGTTTGAGGAACTGAGCCAGGGCCGTTTCACCCTGAATACCCGCTTGCGCGCCTCCGCCCGTGCCGCGCGCCAGCCGCCCTCCAAGCTCGGGATCAAGTCTGGCGAAACCATCACCGTGCGCGACGCCATTCGGGCCCTGGTGATTCGGTCGGGTAACGATGTCGCCGTGGTGGTCGCCGAAGCCATTGCCGGCTCCGAAAGCCGCTTCGCCCAGCGCATGACCCAGCGCGCGCGCCAGCTCGGCATGCGCCGCACGACGTTCCGCAATGCCTCCGGTCTGCCCAATCGCCGCCAGGTGACGACAGCCCGCGACATGGCCCTGATGGCCCAGCGCATTGCGAAAGACTTCCCCCAATACATGCATTTCTTCGAAGAGACGCGCTTCACCTGGAACGGCCGCACCTGGCACACCCACAATCACGTGGTGAAGAATCTGGACGGCGCGGACGGCATGAAGACCGGCTATACCCGCGCGTCTGGCTTTAACCTCATCACCACGGCCGAGCGCAACGGCGTGCGCCTGATCGGTGTGGTGATGGGCGGTCGCACCGCCAAGCGCCGCGATCGGGACATGGCGCGCATCATGAACCTCACCTATCGCCGCATCGCCAACAATCGCAGCTATCAGCGCCGGCTCATGGCCGGCATTGTGCGACCGGTGGCCCGCCCAGGCGGCTCGGCGGTGGCCGCGGCCACGCCGGATGTCCCCCGCCGCGGCACCCAAGTGGCCGCCGCGGCGCCGTCATCGCTGCCTTTGCGCAAGCCCGATATTCTGGCCATCGGTGCGGGCCTTGACGCGGCGAACCCTGCCGTTGTTGCCAAGGCCGCCGTCTCGCCTGCGCCTCGCCCGGCCAGCTTGTCTGCGGACAGCGCGCCGGACGAGCCCGCCGTGATCGCCAGCCTGCCGACCCCGCGTCCCGATTTTGAGGCGCCCGCTGCACCTGTTCCGGCTCCCACGGCCCCAGTTTCGACCACAGACGCCACCGTCGAAACTGTGGCCGCCCGCGCCGCGCCCGATTTAGTAGAACGGGGCCTCGCGCCCGTCCCCCTGAGCGAGCGCACCGACCTGCCCGAGAGCACAGCCCCAGACACCCCCCTGACGGCGGAAGCACCGGACGAGACCGCCAGCCGGATCCTCACCGCTCTGCGCACCAATGCCACGCCCGAGCGTGGCGACGAGGCCGGCGCGCGGCGCACCGCCTCCACCGATTTTGCCGTGGCCTCGCTCGAAACCCAAGCGGCCGAGCGCTCCCGGGCCACCGGACGCAGTGTGGTGCTGCCGTTCCGTTCCGATGGTCTCGGCACCGATGTCAGCGGCGAGATGATTGGGGAAGGCGACGCGGACGGCGTGGATTACAGCATGTTGATGGAGAGTGGCCCGGCCAGCATGGGCGTGCAGGTGGGCGCGTTCCTGCGTCTGACCACCGCCACGCGCTACATCAACAATGCCATGCTGTTGGCGCCGGAAGTGCTGGACCGGACGAAGGCTGCTATCGTCCCGACGGAAACGCCATCGGGGCGCATCTTCCGGGCTCGGTTTGGCCCCTTCTCGGAAAGCGACGCCAACACCGCGTGTGGGCTGTTGGAAGCCAAAGGCATGGATTGCTTCCCCATCGAGGAAAGCAACTGGTCCGGTGCCATTCGGCCGTAACGCCCCACCGCCTTTGAGCCATACCGCGTTTCAGTCATGAAAAAAGCGCGACGCCCAGGCGTCGCGCTTTCGTTTTGCGTTGGCTCAGATGCGCTGCTTAGCGCGCTTTCAGGACAACGGCTTTAGCGCTCATTGACCATATCGTCGGTGATCGAGCCAAAATCGATCGCATCCGTATGCGCCATATCCATGGCCGGCTCGGACGTGGTCAGACCGCCCGGCACCATCGCGCTCATGCTGTCCGGCAGATCCGCGTCGAAGCGCGCTTCGAGGCCACCGCCCCCGCCCGTGGCGACAATCTCACCGAATTGGGCGGCGAGTGCCGTGAACACCGACGTGTTCACCGCGATATTACCCAGCGGGATCCCGTAATCAGCGATGATGTAGCGGCCCAGATAGGCCCGACCGTCTTCGAGCAGAATGCTCTTCATAAAGGCGTAGCGCTGATTGTAGAGGTTCACATCCTGAAGCGTGTACGGCTCGTCCCGACGGAAAAAGGCCCGGTACTGAAGACCCACGCACGTGCCGGAGTTACAAGCACGCGGCTCCAGGAACAGGATGATGCCTTCCGGGCTTTGCGCGCGCACCGCGGTGGTGCCGTCTTCCAGCGTCCGCAATTCGGTCCGGTAGCCCATTGCGCCCAGGACCCCCACGAGCACATCCGGCGTGAAGCCCGGCACCATCTGCGCTGGATCCATCTGGCCTTGCTGCGCCTGCGGAGGTTGGGGCGCCTCGCCCGGCTGCTTGCCGCCACTGTCGCTTTGCGCCAGGGCCGGTGCGCCCGCCACGGCCGCCATGGTCAGACCCGCCAGGGCCGCTTTCCAAGTGCTCATCATGCTTTATCCCCTCGCACGTGATCGTTGCCGCGCCTCAAAGTTGCGGCCTGCTTCTCAGGGATCCTCGGTGTTTTAAGGAAGGCTGTCCAGGGGAAACCCGGCCTGCCGGGCCTGCTTCAGAGCGCCGCGACGGCCTTTTCCAGTCCCGGCAATTTGAGCATGACCATGAGATCGCGCACTTCTTGGCGGGCAGCGACATGACTCATGGTCATTTTTACATCCGCCTTCGGCTCGTTGAGATCGAGCAGGGTCAGCCCCATGGGGAACATCTCACGATAGATGACGCGCTCGGAAAAGCCCGGTGCGATGCGGAACCCGATCCGTGTGGACAGGGCGTCGAGCACCTGCCCGACCCGCCGCTTGTTGCGCGCATCCAAAGTGGAAATCCGGTTGCGCATGACGATCCAGTCGATGGATGTGCGCGTGTTCTGCATGCGCAGCTTGCGGCTCTCCCAGACCATCTCCGAATAGAGGCTCGGCCCCAAGACCTCCAAAGTATCGGGATCGATGCGCGCCAGCAGATCGAAATCGACAAAGCTGTCATTCATGGGCGTGATCAGCGTGTCGGCGATCGCATGGCCAAGGCGCGACAAATAGGTATCGGTCCCTGGCGAGTCGATCACGACGAAATCACAGGCCGCGCGCAGCGCTGTCAGCACCCGCTCGAAACCGTCCCGTTCCTCATCGTGGGCCGCTGTCCGGTCTTTCAGCTCGCTGCGAGGGATCACATGCAAGCGCGGCATGGGGATGCGCACCCCGCGCGCCGTGGCCCAGTCTTCGCGGTTCTCCACATACCGGCTGAGCGTGCGCTGACGGCTGTCCAGATCAATGGCGCCCACAGTGCGGTTCATGCGCAGAAGCGCGACAATGAGATGCATGGCGGTCGTGGACTTGCCCGATCCCCCCTTCTCATTGCCCAGCGTGATGACGTGCGCGCCGCGTGTGGTCATCGCATTTCCCAGAAAGGGCGCCGAGAGACGCCCGCGTCTTATATGGTTTCACGCAGAGCCGACCTGGCTGGTTTTCAGCCTATGGCCCTTTGGGGCTCCATGGTATGAGCAGCCCGGCCCGCCTGTGCAAGACGCCCTTTGGCTGGGCGCCCCCGTGCCGCGAGAGTGTTTCTGATTCTGGTGTCCCATGACAGTACAACGCAATGACCTGGACTTTGATGCCGCCGTCATCGGCGCGGGCGTCGTGGGGCTGGCCTGTGCCAAGCGGCTGGCGGAAGCCGGCCTGAGCGTTTTGGTGATCGAGGCTCAGCCCGGCATCGGTTGGGAAACGAGTTCGCGCAACAGCGAAGTGATCCATGCGGGCATCTATTACCCCCAGGGCAGCCTGAAGGCCCGCGCCTGCGTCGCGGGCAAGCTTTGGCTCTACGAGTATTGCCGCGCACGGGGCGTGCCCCACCGCCAGCTCGGCAAGCTGATTGTGGCCACCGATGATAGCGAGATCCCCGCCCTTGACGGGATCATCGCCAAGGCAGCGGCCAATGGGGTGGAGGACTTGGAGCTGATCGGCGGCAACCGGGCCATGGATCTGGAACCCGCGCTCTTCTGCGCGGCGGCCGTCGTGTCTCCCTCCACCGGCATCATCGACAGTCACAGCCTGATGGTGAGCTTCCAAGGCGATACAGAAGCCCAGGGCGGTGTCTTCGCCTTCAACACGAGCGTAGAGCGCATCGAGCCGCTCGACGGCGGTGGCTACACGATCCTTGCCCGCGACCAGGGCGGGGAGACCGCCGCCATTTCGGCAGGCCGCCTCGTGAATGCGGCGGGTCTAGGCGCCCAGAGCGTGGCGGGCATGATCACCGGCCTTGACCCGGCGCATATCCCCACCCGCTATCTGTCCCGCGGCTGTTACTTCTCCATGAGCGCCCGGGCCCCCTTTGAGCGCCTGATTTATCCAGCCCCGCGCCCGGAGAGCCTCGGCGTTCACCTGACCCTTGATCTGGGCGGGCGTGCCAAATTCGGTCCGGACCATGAATGGATCGACGCCCTTGATTACAGCGTGGACCCGGCACGCGGCGACAGCTTTTACGAGGCCGTGCGCCGGTATTTCCCCGCCCTGCCCGATGGCGCGTTGCTCCCGGACTATTCCGGCATCCGCCCGAAAATCCAGGCGCCGGGCGAACCGGCCGCCGATTTCCGGATCGATGGGCCCGAGATGCATGGCTTGCCGGGTCTGGCGAACCTGTTCGGCATTGAAAGCCCCGGTCTCACATCTTGCTGGCCCCTGGCGGCGATAGTGGCCGAGCGGTTAGACGTGCACTGACGGTGGCGTTCACGCCTGCGGATCGAAAATCCGGCGCAAGTCCTCATCGCTCATACGATCCTGGCCGGCGGCATAGTTGCGGGCGTTCTGCAGATAGAACCGCGCATTGGCCAGATTGGCCTCGCTGTTATCGCGTGTGGTGACAAGTCGCGCCGGTACGCCGGCGATCACCGAGTTCTCGGGAAACTCGGCCCCTTCGCGCACCAGCGCATGACCGGCGACAATAGAGTTGGCGCCGATCTTCGCCCCGTCCATCACCGTGGCATTGATCCCAATGAGACAGCGATCGCCAATCTCACAGCCATGCAAGGTCACATGATGGGTGATGGAACAGTCCTCGCCCACAATCGTCGGCGTCGCAAAACCCACATGCACCATCACAAAGTCTTGGATGTTCGTCCGCGCCCCGATGCGGATGTCATAAACCTCCGCCCGCGTCACCACATGGGGCCACAGTGAGACATCGCGCCCCACCGTGACCTTGCCGTAAAGATGCACCGTATCGTGAATAAAGGCTGGCTCATCCAGAACCACATGGGGACCGATATGAGGCATGCCGTTGTTCCTTCGGTGCTTAAGCAATAGCGAATGCCAGATGCGGTGTGCCGTCGGACAACTGCGCGGGCGACACACCTTGCCCATCGATCCGCCCCGAAACCCGGTGCCGTAAAGCCGAGAAGCTATCGAAGCGCACCACGTCTATGGGCTCGTCAAAATGCAGCGTGACGCGGAACGTGCCATCGGACAAGCCATGCACGGTCAGGACACGCCCCTGAAAGGGATGGCCCATATAATGCCCTGTCACGCTCTCGCCCTCGCGCACCGGGGCCTTGGCCACCGCCTTGCGCGCTAGCGCCGACAAAGTGTTCCAGTCGCGAAAGCCGTAATGGCGGGCCACGCGTTCGAGCGCCTGCGCCTGACTGAGCGGCGCCCCGGCGGCACGAAACGCCACGCGCAGGCGGCGCGCTTCAGCCTTGGCCTCGTCAAGACGCGGGGCGATGGGGTCATGAGAAAGGGAAGACGGGGTAAGAATCATCGCAAAGCCTCCAGCACCAAACCCGGCCTGAACACTGCGCGGCTGAAACTGGATCTCGGCCAGAGTTTCCAGTCCGATGGGGCTCGCTTTGCCATCGCCGCACGGCAGGCCGGTGGGCGGATTGCGGATCATCTCATAAAGGCTTCACCAGAGGCGTGGTCACGCCCGCGAGCGGCAGGGGCCTTTCCCCTGCCCTGACCAAACACCAGGACCGCCCGGCGCGCAAGCCCTGCGTTGGGCCGCTCAGCCGCCCATGCTCATGAGCGCTGCATTGCCGCCCGAGGCGGTGGTGTCCGTGCTGACGACCCGTTCTGTCGCAAAGCGGGTCAGATAGTGCGGTCCGCCCGCCTTGGGACCGGTGCCGGACACCCCCTCGCCGCCAAAGGGCTGGGCGCCCACAACTGCGCCGATCTGGTTGCGGTTCACATAGACGTTGCCCATGCGCAAGCGCGACGCGACAAAGCCCGCCGTTTCCTCAATGCGTGTATGCACGCCGACGGTCAAGCCATAGCCGAGAGCATTGATGGCATCGCACAGCGCGCCAAGCTCTGAGGCCTTGTAGCGCAGGACATGGAGGAACGGGCCGAAGACCTCCTTGTCCAGAACATCCAGGCGTGCAATCTCCACCGCGCGGGGCGCGAAGAAGGTGCCGTGAACGGTCTGGTCTCCCAGCGGCACGGTGAACAGTGGCGTTGCCGCCGTCTCCATGCGCCGTGCGTGGGCGCTCAGAATGGCCCGCGCGTCCTCATCGATCACCGGCCCGATATCGGTCGCCAGATCCATGGGATCGCCCAAGGTCAGTTCCGCCATGGCACCGGTTAGCATGGTGATCACGCGCTCGGCGATGTCTTCCTGCACACAAAGGATACGCAAAGCCGAGCAGCGCTGCCCCGCGCTGTCGAAGGCCGAGGCGAGCACGTCCTTGATCACCTGCTCCGGCAGTGCCGTGGAGTCCACGATCATACAGTTCTGCCCGCCGGTCTCGGCGATCAGCGGCAGGATCGGCCCGTCCCGCTCGGCGAGAGAATGATTGATCAGCCGTGCCGTGTCGGTGCCGCCGGTGAACGCCACGCCCGCAATCCGCGGATCCCGGACGAGCGCGCCGCCCACCCGTGCCCCGTCACCGGGCAAGAGATGCAGCACATCACCCGGCACCCCCGCTTCCAGGAACAGCCGCACCGCCTCTGCCGCAATGATCGGAGTTTGCTCGGCCGGTTTGGCGACAACCGCATTGCCCGCCCCCAAGGCCGCGGCGACTTGACCGGTGAAAATGGCGATGGGGAAGTTCCACGGACTGATACAGGCGAAGACCCCCCGTCCGTGCAGGGACATTTCATTGCGCTCGCCCGTCGGTCCGGGTAGCACTGTCGGCCCCGCAAAGTTCGACCGCGCCTCACCCGCATAGTAGCGGAGGAAATCGATGGCCTCGCGCACATCCGCCAGGGCATTGGGTACGGTCTTGCCCGCTTCGCGCACGCACAGCGCCATGAGGCGCGCCAAATGCTCCTCATAGAGATCAGCGACCCGCTCCAGGATCTGCGCCCGCGCCGGACCGCCGCACGCGTCCCAGGTTTCCCATGCCCGCGCGGCCCGGCTCAGCGCGTTCTCGATATCATTGGCGTCGGCCTCATGCACCCGGCCCAAGTGCCGACGCCGGTCGGACGGATCGCGCGCTTCGCTGACCGTCACACCGTCCAGGTCCATGACCCCGCCCACGATTGGCCCGACCTCGAACGGCCCGGTCACCGCGTCGATCATCTCTTTGAGCAAAGGCCCGGTCACAGTGCGTTCCGTGAGCAGAAGGCCCTTGGCATTGCTCCGTCCCGGGAAGAGGTCGCGCGGCAGGACGATGCGCGGATGCGGCTTCTCATTCAAGCCCGCAAGGGCCTCCACCGGATCGGCAATGATCTCCTCAATGGGGGCAGCATCATCGGCAAGCCGGTTCACGAACGAGCTGTTGGCGCCGTTCTCCAGCAGACGACGCACCAGATAGGCCAGCAGATCCTCATGGCTTCCCACCGGCGCATAAACGCGCACCGGATAGGGTCGGCCCAGCGCCCCTTCCAGAATTTCCTCATACAGAGGTTCGCCCATGCCATGCAGGCGCTGATACTCGTACTCGCTCGCCGGACCGCCGATCACCGATAGGGCCGCCACCGTGTGTGCGTTGTGGCTTGCAAACTGCGGGTAGAACGCATCAGGCCGCGCCAGCATCGCCCGCGCACAGGCCAGATAAGACACATCCGTAGCAAGCTTGCGCGTGAACACCGGATACCCCTCAACGCCCAGGGTCTGGTGCAGCTTGACTTCAGTGTCCCAATACGCGCCTTTCACCAGACGCACCGGCATGCGCACGCCCAGCTCCCGCGCCAGAGCCGCCAGCCAGTCAATCACCGCCAGAGTGCGCTTTTGATAGGCCTGGATCGCCAGCCCGAAACCGTTCCACCCCCGCACACTCGGCGCCCGCGCCGCAGCCTCGAAAATATCGAGCGACAGGTCCAGCCGGTCGGCCTCCTCCGCGTCCATAGTCAGGCCAATGCCCACGCGGCGCGCCTGCTCCGCCAAGCGCACCAAGCGCGGCACCAGGTCCTTTAGCACCCGCTCGCGTTTGGCCTCCTCATAGCGGGGATGCAGCGCCGACAGCTTCACCGAGATCGAATTGCGGGCGTGGATATCCCGGTCATCACCGCTGGCATGGGCGCCCACATCGGCAATGGCGTTCTCATAGGACGCCATATAGCGATCCGCATCCGCCATGGTGCGCGCGGCCTCGCCGAGCATATCGAACGAGAACCGCACCCCGCGCGCGTAATCGTCGCGGGCCTCGCTCAAGGCCTCCTCGATGGTCCGGCCCAGCACGAACTGGCGGCCCATAATGCGCATGGCATGCAGCATGGCCTGGCGGATGACCGGCTCGCCGCTGCGATGGACGAGCTTGCTCAAAATCCCGGTGACGTCATTCACCGCCCCGTCCGACAGGCGCACCACGCGGCCCGTTAGCATCAGGCCCCAGCTCGACGCGTTCACGAACAGCGAGGGCGACTGGCCCAGATGGCGCTCCCAGTCGCCCGATCCGATCTTGTCCTTGATCAGCTTGTTGGCGGTTTCTGCGTCAGGAATGCGCAACAAAGCCTCGGCGAGGCACATGAGCACCACACCTTCTTCACTCGACAGCGAGTATTGCAGCAGAAACTCGTCGATCCCGCCCTGCTTGCGTCGGCCCTTGCGAATCGCTTCCACAAGGCGGCGGGCACGGCGTTCGGTTTCTTCGCGGTCCGGAGCCGTGGCGCGGGCCTGATCAATGAGACGCTCGACACACCGAGTCTCATCTTCGAGCACCGCGGCGGCAATGGCCTCGCGAAGGGGTTGCAATTCATTAAGAGGCGCTGGCTGATCCATGGTGGTCAGATACGCGCTTCCCTTTTGGCGATCAAGCGTAGGGTGTTGCGTCCACAGGCGGGGATTTGGGCATGAAACAAAACGCGCACGAGGTGCTGGCCGTGCCAGTGGCGCGCAAAGTGGCGGCTTTGCGGGCTGTGGTGCGTCAGTGGCGGGCGGACGGTTACTCGGTGGCGCTGGTCCCGACCATGGGCGCGCTGCATGAGGGACATTTGTCGCTGGTGGACCTGGCGGCCACGCAGGCGGATCGGGTGATTGTCAGCCTGTTCGTGAACCCGACCCAGTTCGCCGCCCATGAGGATCTGGATGCCTATCCCCGCACAGAAACCGAGGATGCGGAAAAACTGGCCGTGCGGGCTTGTCACCTGATCTATGCCCCGTCCGCCGACGAGGTCTATCCGGATGGCTTTGCCACCCGCGTCAGCGTGGACGGCGTGGGCGATGGGTTGGAAAGCGACCACCGGCCGCACTTCTTCTCCGGCGTCGCCACGGTGGTGGCGAAACTCCTGCTTCAGGCCATGCCTGACTACGCAGTGTTTGGGGAAAAGGACTATCAGCAATTGCTGGTGGTGCGCCGCCTGGTGCGGGATCTGGACCTGCCGGTGGAGATCGTGCCGGGCCCCACCGTGCGTGAGGCAGACGGTCTCGCCATGTCCTCGCGCAATGCTTATCTCACCGCGGCCCAGCGCCAAACCGCCGGTCTCTTGAACAAAGTGCTCGCGGCCGTGGCCGACCAGATCCGCAAAGGCGCGCCCGTGGCCCCCACCTTGCGCGGCGGCAGGGAAAGCCTTTTGCGGTCCGGCTTTGAAGCCATTGATTATCTGGAAGTGCGCGACGCCGACACATTGGGGCCGCTGAGCGTCTCGACCCGTGGCGCCCGTCTGCTCATCGTGGCCCGGCTCGGCGGCATCCGCCTCTTGGACAATATGGCGATCTAAAGCAGGCCCAGCTCGCGCAGCTCCGCCTGCATGGCCGGCGGCAAGCCGTCGCTGTCGCTCCCGCCTTTCAAATCCGCCGGGGCATCCGCGGGTTTCAGATAGCGCCAGCCCTGAAAGGGCCTGCGCGGGGTCGGGACCACCGGTATCAAATCTTTGTGCATGAGCAGATCACAGCGCTGAATGCCGTCGGTGTCCGTAAACAAGCGGAGATCCAGCAGCCGCTGGCGCGCCTGGATAAACCCCTTGATCACCCAGTAAATGGAGCCCCCATCCAGCACCTCATCGCGGCGCTTGGGTGCCATGCGTGTGGTGTGAGCAATCTCGCCAACTGTCTTGAGACGCCCCTTCTGCCAGCGCCCCAGATCCTCGATGCTGTCCGCGCCCACGCAGAGCTTGATGATGTGAAAGGTCATGGCCCCAAAGTAGGCTCTGCCTTGAGCTGCGGCCAGGGTTGGGGTGGTCTTATCCACAAGTGGTGTCGCCGCAAATGCGGCTGCGGCGAGCCAATGCCATGGAGGCCCTGTCATTGCGCCACCCAGGGACACTGCCATCACCGCCCAGCCCCGCACCGCGCTCGTGACCAATGCGATGGACTTCGCCGGCGGCTGGGCCTTCGGACCGGCGCGTCCCCCGTAAGGCCGGCTTTCGCTCGAACCCCCGGCCAGCTTCTGGCATGATCCCGCGTGAGGCGAATGAGGGGTTTGAGCCATGCGCGCGGAACCAACGACCAACTGGCTTGTGAATTTAGGTATCTGCCTGTTTGCCGTGGTCGTGCTGTTCATCGCCGACTGGGCCTTTCAGGACCGCTACGAGTTCACCGTCGCGGTGATCCCACTCTTCACCATCGCCATCTTGATCGGCCTTTACGACACGCAGATCCTGCGCGTGCATGAGCGCCCCAGCGCCGGTCTCAAGCAGTTTTCCGGTGGCGCCTTCCATTGGAAGCGCATTGGCGTCAAGGTTTTCGCCTTTTACGCCACCATCGCCATCATTGCCGTGGCCTATTGGGTGGTGCCGTGGCTCTACACGGCGAGCATGAAATATGTCATCGGACCTACGCTCGATCCGGTCTGGCGCAGCCTCTTTGATGCCCGCTTCGACACCAACATTCTGATCTGGCCGCAGCCGCTCTACGACATTCCCGAATTCACGGGCTTTTTCTATTTGGTGGAACGCTATCTGCCGGTGATCCTGGTCCTGGCCATTCCCTACACAGCGATCCTCGACCGCCGCCTGGCCGAGCCCCATGACAGCCGCTGGCATGTGGGGCAGATGCTGCTTGGCCGCTTCGAGGGGCGCGACTGGGGCGCCATTCGCACCTATGTCATGGGCTGGGTGGTGAAGGCATTCTTCCTGCCGCTGATGATCCGCGCCTATCTCTCGGTCACCAACAGCCTGATCTCACCGGACTGGACGGAGGCCTTTTTCAGCAGCGGCCCGGCCTTTTACTTCTTCCTGTTCAAGATGGTCCTGTTCGTGGACCTGTGCATTGCCGTGTTGGGCTATCTGGTCACCAGCCGCTTTTTGGACACCCATATCCGCTCGGTCAATCCGTTGAGTTGGGGCTGGGCGGTGACGCTGGTGTGCTACTATCCATTCTGGTTTGTGCTGTGGAACAATTTCCTGCGGTATTCGGACGGCCAGAACTGGCAGGACTGGTTCTCCGATAACACGCTGGTGCTCGTGTGCTGGGGCGCAGCGATCATGGTGTTCAAGATCGGTTGGATGGTCGCGAACACGACGTTCGGGTTGCGCTTTTCCAACCTCACCCATCGCGGCATTCTCACTGCGGGGCCGTTTGCGCTTACCAAACATCCGTCTTATGTGTGCAAAAATATCGGCTGGTGGCTGATCAATGTGCCGTTCCTGTCCCAGGCCGGCTGGTCAGAGGCAGCCATGAACTGTGTGTGCATGCTGGGCCTCAATCTAATCTACTGGCTGCGTGCCCAGGCCGAGGAGCGCCATCTCTCCGAGGACCCCGCCTATGTGGCCTATGCCCTGCGCATGAATAGGCAGAGCATTTTCGCCTGGCGCCACCGGCTTCTGCCCTGGCTCGCCTATCGCGCCCCGGATGGCCACACTTTGGCGCCGAAGACAGTGTGACCGGGGCGCCGAAGACAGTGTGAC
>CAZVEE010000053.1:17249-23249 GCA_964625525.1 uncultured Alphaproteobacteria bacterium
GGCGCCGAAGACAGTGTGACCGGGGCGCCGAAGACAGTGTGACGGGCGACGCCATGACAAAAAGTGTGGGCAGCACGCCCGTGCCACTCACACTCTGTCATGGCCAGACCCCATCAGCGCCAGAAAAAAGCGGGAACACCCGGCTTCAGCGTGCGCCCGTGTCTTCCACCTCGGAGATCTCGATCAGGACTTCTTCTTCAAAATCCTGGAACAGCGCGCGGCCGGTGACTTTGGTGCGCGCACTTTCCATGAGGGGCAGGCCACTCGAACGCTCATAGGTCACCGCCTGTTCAAACGTCGAGATCCGGCTCATCATATTGGGCTTGAAGCTGTCAGGAGCGGCCAGGACCACGCGCTCGACCCACGGCCCATCGCGATGGTCCGTCCGTACAACGAGTTCTCCGCGGATATGCTCTAGGAAATCCGCGTCATCATCCTCGCCCACCACTTGCGGCACGAAGCCGAAGCGCAGCGCCCCGTCTTCCGCGCCCAACCGGGTCACCTGGGTGCCGATCCGCTGGCTGAGCCGGTTGTAACTGAGTGACGTGCTGCGCTCATCGCTGTTCTCGCGCAGACCCGTGAGAACCTGCTCCACTTCCGCTGTTACATCGTCCCCTTGCGGAGAAACGAGCATCCAGCGCTCCACCCCGTCCCGGCGCGGATCGAACCGCACGATCATACTGTCACCATCGCTGGACAGGGTCTGGGTGAAAGCCCAGGCGCGTGTTTTCACCGGATTGCCCGCCGCGATCGCATCCCAGACAATCTGGGGGACGGGCTCTGGCGCATTCTCCTGCGCCTTTGCCGGACCAATTATGATCAGCACACCCAGTAAACCGAGAACCAAGCTCCCACGCATTGGCATCATCCTTTTCGATTGATCGAGTCTTCAGTCCCCAGTCTTCAGTCTTCAATCTTCAGCCCTCAGCGTCACCACGACCGCGCCTTCGTCCACCTGATCGCCCGGCGCCACCCCCACCGCTTCGATGGCTGCATCGCGTCCCGCGCTTAGCGTGTGTTCCATTTTCATGGCTTCGAGCACGACGAGCGGCTGGCCTTTACGCACTGTCTCGCCTTCGCTCACATGGACCGAGATGATCTTGCCGGGCATGGGCGCCGTGATCTGGGCGCCCGTATCGCCGGTGTCAAAGCCCGCCTCCAGCGGGTCATGAAGCGCCAGCTCCACCGCCGCGCCAGCGCGGAACAGCACGAGATGACCGGACACGCGCGCCGCGCCAGCACGCAACCGCCGCCCGTCCAGCACCGCATCCAGCGTGCCATCCGCCGATAATGACGCTCTCGCCGCGACTGTCTCGCCGTCGAGATCAAGCGTGACCTGATCGTCCCCGTGCTGAACGCCAACGCTAAACGGCGTCTCACCGGCAAACCGCAGAACTTCCCTGGCGCGCGCGCCCACGCGCCAGCCATCAAGCACGCCCCACGGCGAAAACGGATCCCCCGCCCCCTGCTCCGGCCGGCGCGCCGCCAGTACCGCAAGTGCTGCCAGCGCGCGTGTCTCCCGGTCCGGCTCTGTCCCGGCCGGCACCAGATCCGCCCGATGCCGTTCAATGAAGCCCGTGTCCACCGCCCCGTCCCGGAACGCCGCATGGCGCGCGATCCGCCCCAGGAAGCCCGCATTGGTCGCGAGCCCCGCGATCTCCACCTGATCGAGCGCCTGCGCCAGATGCCGCAGCGCCCCCTCGCGGGTCTCATCCCAAACAATCAGCTTGGCGATCATCGGGTCATAGTGAATGGAGACCGCGTCCCCTTCTCGCACGCCCGTATCAATGCGCGTGTGGGCATCCGCTTCAGGCAGGCGCAGCCGGTGCAACGTGCCCGTCGCCGGCAAAAAGCCGCGTGCGGGATTTTCCGCATACAGCCGTACTTCCACCGCATGGCCATGCGCACCAATCTCGCTCTGATCAAGCGGCAGAGGCTCACCGGCCGCCACGCGCAACTGCCATTCCACCAGGTCTTGGCCGGTGATCATTTCGGTCACCGGATGCTCCACCTGGAGGCGCGTATTCATTTCCATAAAGAAAAAGCCATCCGCCTTGAGCCCATCCGAGCCGTCGGCGATGAACTCCACCGTGCCCGCACCGCGATAGCCGATGGCCTTTGCGGCTTCCACGGCGGCGGCGCCCATGGCGGCACGCACCGCCTCGCTCATGCCCGGCGCGGGGGCTTCTTCCACCACTTTCTGGTGGCGCCGTTGCAGCGAACAGTCGCGCTCGAACAAATGCACCGCGTTGCCATGGGCGTCGGCGAAGACCTGGATTTCCACATGGCGCGGATGGGTCACGAATTTCTCGATCAGCACCCGGTCGTCACCGAAAGCGGCCTTGGCCTCACGCTGCGCGCCGTCAAGTGCCGTTTGGAAATCCTTGGGATCATCGACCCGGCGCATGCCCTTACCGCCGCCGCCCGCCACCGCCTTGATCAGAAGCGGATAGCCGATGCGCGTTGCTTCCGCCGCCAGTAACTCCGGGTTCTGATCATCACCGTGATAGCCCGGCACGACCGGCACACCCGCCTGCTCCATGAGCCGCTTGGCACCGTCTTTCAGCCCCATGGCCGTAATCGCCGAAGCCGGCGGCCCGACAAAGATCACCCCCGCAGCCTCGACCGCTTCGGCAAAGGCCGCATTCTCGGCCAGAAAACCGTAGCCGGGATGGATCGCGTCGGCCCCGGTGGCCTGTGCCGCCTCGATTATGGTGTCTGCGCGCAGATAGCTTTGCGCCGCTGGGGCCGGCCCCAGCCGCACCGCCTCATCCGCCAGCATCACATGGCGCGCGGTGGCATCCGCATCGGAATAGACCGCGACAGTGGCAATCCCCATTCGGCGCGCGGTGGCGATGATACGACAGGCGATCTCGCCGCGATTGGCGATGAGCAGGCGCGAGAACATGGCGGAAACTTTCCCTGATCCCAGAACGGTCATCCCCCGGGATAGGCCGCCTCAGCCCCGCAATCAAGCGCCGTGAGACGAGAGGCTCATCTGATCCAGATCGACGACCAGCCTTAGCAAGAGGGTGGACCCGCCCGCCGGCCAGTCCGCCAATGCCCCAGTTGGGTCGCAAGGGCGGGCGGACCAGGCAAGCGGGCGGGTCCTCATGTCCGGCGGGCAAGGGCTCCGTGGTCCGGGTCGCAGGCGTGGGGGCGACAGGGGACCGGCACAGGGGGACGGCGAAGCCTCACGCCGCGCCGCCGGACAAGCTCTTCGACGCGCCTATCGCAGCGCCAATTCTTCACTCAGCGCGGGAAAGCGCACGCTGGGCTCGGGGGCCACCGCCGCTTTTGCCTCCGGCTGGGCAGCAGGTTTGTGCTGTGGCCGGGACGCCATGGCCCGCAGCAGCAGCGCCGCGAAAATCGCCAGCCCCGCCCCGCCTGCGGCCATGGCCCCGAGATCCACCGTCTGAAGCGTCTCGACGGCCCGTTGAACCGGGGCGGAAAAGCCGCCGGTGAGAATGGTCAGGCCGGCGACGCACGCCGCCACACCGGCCGCGAGCGGCACCGGGCGGCCCAAGATCCCGCGCGGCCGCGTGGCAAAGCTCACCAGCGTCTCCACGGCGCCACTATCGCCCTCGTCCCGCCAGGCCCGCACCGACACGCAGGGGTGATGGCGCAACCCCTCCGGCAGCGACAGCCGGTCATCCAGCACCGCCAACACCACTGTCCCCTCGCGCAAGGCATCGCGGGTTGCGGCCAAAAGGGCACGGTTGTCACCGCGCAGGGCGGCGCGCGACCACAAAGCCACGCTCAGCGGCCCGGATCCCCGGTTGGGTTGGAGTTGGGGGCTGGAGTTGGGTTGGGTCGTGAACACGGCCTCATGGCCCAGCCCGCGCAGGCTCGCCGCGAGGCTGCGCGCGGCATCCAGGTCACAAGGGGCAGCGTGAATCGTCATACTCGGCATCGGTCATCCTCCAAACCCCCTCGGCTTCGAGACAGACCTATCACTGCTTCGCGCGACCAACCAGGGGTCGTTTAGTGAAAATGCAGTATCCTTTACCGAGTGCTCATAGTCATGGCGAAGATGCGGCCGTGGCACGGCACAGCCCCGGCAAAGCGTCGTGAAAAGAACACCTTACGGGCCAAAGCCTTGCCGTTGTTAAGACTGACCGTGGGTCGGCTTAAGTCCAGGACGGCTTTCGCTTTTCCAGGAACGCGGCGAGGCCCTCGCGGCCTTCATCACTGGACCGGCGGTCGGCGATGCGCCGGGCGGTATCGGCGCGCAAGCTTGCGTCAAGTTCACGCCACTTCACGTCGTTGACCAGGGTCTTGGCATCCGCAATGGCACCGGGCGCGCCCCGGAAGATGAGCGAGACGATGCGTTCTTCCTCATCTGCGAGCGCGTCGGGATCCTCGACCACGTAGTGCACGAGGCCCATCTGGTGAGCGAAATCCGCGTCAAAGCTCTCGCCCGTCACGAACAGCGCCTTGGTCCAGCGTGGCCCGATGGCCTCGATCACATAAGGGGAAATGGTGGCCGGGGTCAGCCCCAGATGCACTTCAGAGAAACGGAACAAGGCGCTTTTGCAGGCGATCACCACATCGCAGGCCGCAATAATGCCAAGCCCACCCCCCACGGCGGCGCCATTGACCAGCGCGATCGTCGGCTGAGGCAGTGTCGACAACCGGTGCAGCATTTCCGCGAGCGCCGCCGCGTCTTCTTCATTGTCGTCGTGCGTGTAATCGCCTGCGGCCTTCATCCAATCAAGATCAGCGCCGGCGGAGAAACTCTTCCCCGCCCCCTTGATGATCACCGCCCGCAGGCCGTCCTGACCGTGCAGCTCGCCAAACAGGTCCGACAAATGGGCGATCACGTCCGCATTGAATGCGTTGTGCTTTTCCGGTCGGTTCAGGGTGACAACCCCGACACCGGCAGGGGTGGCATCGAACAGCACGGGCGTATCGTCGGACATGGGATTTCCTCTTCAAACGCAGACAACGGGCGGGGTCAACCGAACCGGTCGATCAACACCTGACACGACTCCCGACAGCTTTCGGTCATATTGCCGGTCCCGTCGAGATCGCCGGGCGCGAGACGGAACAGCGAGCCTTCGGTCACATGGAGACCGTCCTCGGCCACGTCCATCACGCCAAAAGTATAGATCGGGATAATGGTTGGCCCCTTGAAGCGCTTCTCCCGCTTCAACAGCGGCAGGATATGCTCCGGGTCGATCTCCAGATTGGTCTCTTCCCTGATTTCGCGGACGGCGCATTGAATGGCGGTTTCCCCCTCTTCACCGCCGCCGCCGAAGGTGGAGATCATGCCCGGACTGGAAATCCCGGGAATATTATCCCGCTGTTGCAGCAGCAGATCGCCCGAGCGCCCCCAGATCACGACACCCGCGTAAAAGGGCGGCACTTCGCGCGGCAACGGCGGCAGATCTGCGTCGCTCAGCGACGCAGTCGCGCTCGGATCGATCTGACCGGCGGAGGGATCGGTCATGGGGCTCTCCCAGAAAAGGCTGGTGGGTGACAGACTTAAAGGCCCTTCGCCAGCGTGTCGAAGGCCATGAGGCGGTTGAGCAGATCTTCCATCTCGTCGAGCGGCACCATGTTGGGGCCATCGGACGGGGCGCTGTCGGGCTCCTGGTGGGTTTCCATAAACACCGCCGCCACGCCCACCGCAACGGCTGCCCGCGCCAGGACGGGCACGAATTCCCGCTGACCGCCCGAAGAGGTGCCCTTCCCGCCCGGCTGCTGCACCGAGTGGGTCGCGTCGAACACCACCGGCGCACCGGTCTCGGCCAGGGTCGGCAAGGCACGCATATCCGATATCAGCGTGTTGTAGCCGAAGCTTGCGCCGCGTTCGGTCACCAGCACATTGGCATTGCCCGCCCCGGTGACCTTTGCCACCACCGGCGTCATGTCCCAGGGCGCCAGGAACTGGCCCTTCTTGACATTCACCACCGCGCCACTTACGGCCGCGGCCACCAGCAAATCCGTCTGCCGGCAGAGAAAGGCCGGGATCTGCAACACATCCGCCACCTCGGC
>CAZVEE010000054.1:0-22052 GCA_964625525.1 uncultured Alphaproteobacteria bacterium
TCCTGGTGGTGGATGACGACACCCGCATCCGCACGCTGCTGCAACGCTATTTGCAGGAGAACGGCTACCGGGTGAGCGTCGCCGAGGATGCGGCGGACGCACGGGCGCGCCTCGGCGGTCTGGCTTTTGACCTTCTGGTGCTCGACATCATGATGCCCGGCGAGGACGGGCTGTCCCTGGCGGCAAGCCTGCGCAAGACCTCCCAAGTGCCCATCCTGCTGCTCACGGCGCGCGGCTCCTCAGAGGACCGGATCGCGGGCCTCGAAGCAGGGGCCGATGATTATCTCGCCAAACCATTCGAACCGCGCGAATTGCTGTTGCGCCTGGAGGCCATCATCCGCCGCGCCCGGCCGCCCGAAGCGGTGCCCGAGACCGTGCGCTTCGGCCCCTGCCGCTTCGATCTGGAGCGCGGGGAATTGAGCCGCGAGGACACGGTGATCCGGCTTACGACGGCCGAGGCGGTGCTGCTTGATCTCTTCGCCCGTCATCCCGGGACCACCTTTTCCCGCTCCGACCTGTGCGAGCGCACCAATGCAGGGTTGGAGCGGTCGGTGGATGTGCAGATCAACCGCCTGCGCCGAAAGATCGAAGCCGACCCGCGTCAGCCGGTCTATCTGCAGACCGTGCGCGGTGCCGGCTATGTCTTCGTGCCGGATTGAGCGCCATGAATGATGCCGCCTCACCACCAGAGAGCCGCCTGCGCCGCCTGATGCGGCGCATCTGGATCGGCTGGCGGCGTTTTGTCCGCGGACGGTTCGATGTGGGCATGCTGCTTAAGCCGATCGTGCCGCGCAGCCTGTTCGGCCGCTCACTGATCATCATCATCGCGCCGGTGGTCCTGACCCAGGCCATTGTCACGCACATCTTTTTTGAACGCCATTGGGACCAGGTGAGTAAACGCCTGGCGCGCACCGCCGCCGCGGACATCGCGCTGGTGGTCGAATCCTATCGCGATCTGGCTCAAACACCCGACGGACCGGATCGCTTTGCCGATTTGGCCGCCCGGGTGGAGCGCACCACCCGCCTCTCGGCCGCGTTCTGGCCCAGCGAGGCCCTGCCCGAACGCTCGGCCATGTCGGCCTTTTCGCTGCTTGATCGTACTTTGAACCGGGAACTGGCGCGCAAGCTTGACGCGCCCTACTGGTTCGATGCTCATGCGTATCCGAACCATGTGGATGTGCGCGTCGGCGTCGAGGGCGGCACCTTGCGGATGATCGTGCAGCGCAACCGGGTCTTCGCCGATAGCGGCTACATTTTCATCATCTGGATGCTGGGCTCGGCGGTGGTGCTGCTTGCGGTGGCGATTTTGTTCCTGCGCAATCAGGTCCGCCCCATTCAACGCCTGGCCGAGGCAGCCGAAAGCTTTGGCAAGGGCCGCGACGTGGCCGATTTCAAACCATCCGGCGCCCGTGAAGTGCGCCGCGCCGCCATCGCCTTTCTCGATATGAAGGACCGGATCGAGCGCCATATCGCCCAACGCACCGAAATGCTGGCGGGTGTCAGCCATGATCTGCGCACCCCCCTGACACGGCTCAAACTCGAACTGGCCATGTTCGAAGAAAGCGCCGAAATCGCTGATATGCGCCGCGATCTGGAAGAAATGGAGCGCATGCTAGAGGAATATCTGGCCTTCGCCCAAGGCCAGGCCGGGGAAAGCGCCCAGGACACGGACGTGGCCGCCTTTGTCACCGAGATCGTGCAGAACGCGGCGCGCAAGGGCCAGACCATCAGCGTCAAGGCCCGCGACGCGTTCACCGTGCCATTGCGCCGCAATGCCATCACCCGAGCGCTGACCAACCTGATCGAAAATGCGGGCAAGCACGCCAGCCGCACAGACGTCTCGCTGCGCCGCGACGCGGACACGGTGCGCATCATCGTGGATGATGACGGCCCCGGCATCCCCGAGGATCGCTGGGAAGAGGCGTTCCGGCCGTTCCATAGACTGGATGAGGGCCGCAATCTGGACAGTGGCGGTGTCGGGCTGGGCCTGGCGGTCTCACGGGACATGGTGCGCAGCCATGGCGGCGATGTGACGCTCGACCATAGCCCGCTGGGAGGCTTGCGCGCGGTACTGTGGATCCCGGTTTAAACAGCAGTCCGGAATTATCCTATGATCCGGACAGCGACTGGACCATATCCATGGACCAGGGTGGCAGAGGCGTTGAGGGTTGGTATGACGAGAATGTGGAGCGCGCTGGCGGGCGTTGTGACCGCTGTGATGCTGGCCGTCGCGCCCGCTCAGGCTGAGGACTCGCCCGCTCAGCGAACCGGCGGTCCGGTGCTGACCTTCGGGGCCGGCGCAGGCATGGCCCAGCAATATGAAGGCGCGGACGAATATCGCCCGGTTCCCTTCGTGGTTGCACGGGCGCGCTGGGGCGGCCGCTATTTCGTGGGCACCGCCGGTGAAGGCCTTCGCGCCGACATCTCCGGGGTGCGCGCCGTGGAAGTGGGCCCCGCACTTGCCACCCGGTTTGGCCGGGACCGCGACGTGGACGACCCGGTCATTGCCCGCATGACCGAAGTAGACCGGTCTATCGAGGTGGGCGGCTATCTGGCTTTTAACCTGCCTTTTCCCTTCAGCCGCATCCGCAAGGACGCCCTCACCGTCGAGGCGACCGTGCTGAAGGACATTGCCGCCGGCCATGGTGGGCACAGTTTCCGGACGGAACTGAAATATCGCGGCCTGGTGACGAGCCGCACGTCGCTGCAGTTCGGGCCTTTTGCGACTTATGCGTCGGAGAAATTCATGTCCGCCTATTACGACGTGACGCCCCGGGACGCCGCGCGCACGGGCCTGCGCCGCTTCGATGCGGATGCAGGGTGGAAGGATTACGGCATGGCCTTCAATGGCCGCTACATGATCTATGACGGCTGGAACATCAACGGCACTCTTTCCTATCGCCGCTATGTGAACGATGCCGCCGACAGCCCGGTGGTGCGCGATCGCGGCGCCCCGGGTGCTTGGTTCGGCGGCTTCGCCTTGGCGTATAGCTTCTAGCGGTGATGCTCAGCTTTTGGATGATTGCGCCCCAGCCGAGGTCAGGAACGCAATGGCAAAGAGCACCGCGAGGCTGCCATCCATCACCAGCGCCGGCATCATCTCGGCGGGCAGGCTGTCGTTCATCCACAACAGTCCCAGCGGCGCCGCAAAGCTGATCTTCTCCAGGACGCTTGGGAGCATCATGAAACGGTAGCGCGCCACGTCATACGCGATCATGAGAAACACGATCTGGAACACAGCCGCGATGCCCACAAAGCCGTAAAAGAACACCGGGAAGAACGGCGCTTCCCCCTCTGGCGCGACCTGCTCAATGCCCCAGAACATGGGCACCAGGACTGCCAAACCTGTGAGGCCTGCAAGGCCAAATACGATGCGTGCGAAAAGCATGGGGGTCCCCTCCCTGACCAAATGACCCTGTTGGTTGGCTCACAGGTTAGTGGAGCCGGGCACCGTTGGGTACCGGCCTGTCCGGGGCGATCAAATGGATGCCGCCCTGCGCCGCCGAAAATCCGAGCACCAGCACTTGGGAGCGGAACGGACCCACCTGCCGGGGCGGCAGGTTCACAATGGCCGCGACCTGGCGGCCGACAAGCATTTCGGGGCTGTAGTGATCGGTGATCTGGGCGGAGCTGGTCTTGCGCCCGAGTGTGGGGCCAAAATCGATCACCAGCTTGTAGGCGGGTTCGCGCGCCTCGGGGAACGGATCGGCCGTGATGATGGTGCCCGCGCGGATGTCCACGCGGAGCACATCATCCATGCCGATCGTCTCGTCTGCCATAGCAAACGACCGCCTTAGGACGCGGATTTGCCCGAACCGTTGGGCTTGGCGTTGGACGCCGCCGCGGTCAGGTCGCGCAGCTGTTCGCCCATGCGTTCCTGGAACACGCGGAAGGTGTCGGAGTTGGCCTCACCGGCCATTTCCGTCAGCTCACGAAGATTGTTATAGGCTTTGTCCAGGCTGCGCTGGGTGACTTCGATCTGATTGCGCGCTGCATCGCCCGGCTGGGTGTGCTTCATCAGGTCGGTGACGGAACCGGCCAGCGTGTCCACGGTTTCGCGCATGATCTCGATCTGACGGGTCATCAGGGCCTGATAGCCGTCCACGGCCACGCGGTTCACTTCCAGCATGGCTTCCATGGTTTCGCGCTGACGACGCATAATGGCTTCCATGTCGAAGCCGGGCATTTTCATCGCGTCAAAAGCGCGGGTGAAATCGAACATCGCGAAGGGATTGATGGGCTTCTGGCTCATGGTCGGGCTCCGGGATTGAGGGCGCGGCGGGGGGCATGGGCTTAAGACCCATGGGGCCGCGCTGGCCAGTGGGGCGGTACCAGATGGGATCAGGCGGTCGGCACGGCCTGTGTCCTGATCAAAAGATATAGGCATCCTTGTGCCTTAACCTTTTCGCAGGTGCACAATGGCCTGCGTTCGCCTGGGCGTCAATCACTGCTGTGTCAGGCACGCGCCATGGCATCAGCCTCCGGCGCTGGGTCGTCGCTGGTCTCGTCTGGAGTGTGGCGCCGCGGGTCCGCTTCGGCGCGAGAGGCCCCTTCTTTTTCGCTGCCAGAAGCCCTGTCTTTCAGACCCAGCCAGCGTTGCGACTGACGCAAGCGGCGGTCGAGATCCGCCATAGTCTTGGCCAGGTCCCGGCCCTCGTCATCGAGCCAGACGCCCAGTGTGCGCAGGCAGATCAGCCCAAGCACCCGCACCCGGACAACACCGGCCAGCCCCCACGGATCCACCCCCGCACTGTCCAACGTCCAGGCAAGCGAGGTGCGGATGGCGGGCAAGACACGGGCAGCGCTGAAGGGGTCGCGCGGCAGCTCGCGCGCCAGCACCCGGATGGCATCCCGATAAGGCTCCATGGCCTCAAAGCGCAGCATGACGGCATCGAACAGCCGGTCACGCGGCGTGTCGGGCGAGGCCCCACCCGGCTCGTCGTCTTCCAGCGCTTTAAGATCAATACGCCGCACGAAAGCACACAGAAGATCCGCCTTGCCGCGATTGCCGCGATAGAGATCAGCCACCGACATATTGGCCGCGCGTGCCAGCCGCGCCATGGTCAGCTCATGCCAGCCATCGCGGGCGATCAACTCCAAAGCGCTGTCGAGCAAAAGCGCCTCGCGCAGGTCCGCCCCCGCCTGGGCCAGGGCTTCACCGCCAGCACGCGACGGGTCTTCCGAGTTGAACATCACACTCTCCTTACGCGAATGATTTACCCGTCCAGGGCCCGGCCCCGGTCGCGTGCGGCGCGAATGGCCCGCTTCAAAAGCGGCGCCAGGCCGTCGGGGCCCATCAGCACATCCAGTGCCGCCGCCGTGGTGCCCCCGGGGCTGGTCACGGCTGCGCGCAAGGCGGCCGCGTCCTCGGGGCCTGCACGCAAGAGGTCGCCTGCGCCGGCGACAGTGAGGCGGGCCAGCGTCACCGCCAGATCGCGCGGCAGCCCCACATCTTCGCCTGCCTTCGCCATGCACTCGGCCATGTGAAACACATAAGCCGGCCCGGACCCCGAGACCGCCGTGACCGCATCGATCAAGCGTTCATCATCGATCCATTCGACCGCGCCGCCCGCCTCCAAAAGCCGCGTGGCAAGGGCGCGGATCTCGGGGGACACGCCGGCACCAGCCACACAAACCGACACGCCTCGACCGATCGCCGTGGGCGTATTGGGCATGGCCCGGATCATGGGAATGGGGATACTGGCTTCGCCGCCGGCAAGGGTCCGCTCGATGGAGGCCATGGAGCGTCCCGCCGCGATGGACAGGAACGGTACCCCGGCCACCGCCAACGGCCTTAGCGGCGCACAGGCCGCATCCATGATCTGAGGTTTGACCGCGAGCACCACCAGCGCCGGCACCAGGGCCTCAAGCGAGGGATTGAGGGTGATGCGCCCCGCCCCGCTCAGTTGCTGTAGGAGGCTTGAGGGCGTGGGCTCCACGACGCTGATCTCCAGCGCCATGCGCTCAGCCCCCTCAAGCCACCCTTTCAGGAGCGCCTCGCCCATGCGCCCGGCCCCCACCAGGAGCACGGGCCCGGTGGGTAACGGATCAGGCATGGCCTTCGATATCGAACATGCAGGAGGCGATGGCGTCGCTGGCGCTTTTCCCCGCCCACAGCACGAACTGGAACGCCGGATAATAACGGTCGCAGGCTTCCACCGCGAGACGCACGAGCGCCTGGGACTGTTCCCCCGTGACGGTGGCACCGCCGGTCATCAGCATGCCATGGCGGAACAGAATAACACCTTCTTCCGACCACAGATCGAAGTGGCCGATCCACATTTGTTCATTGATCAGTGCCAGGAGCGCGTGAATTTCCGCGCGCTTGGTCTCTGGCACTTTCATGTCAAAGGCGCAGGCCACATGCAGGGCCTCCATGTCTTCGCGCCAATTGAAGGTAAGCTGATAGTCACTCCATTGTCCGTTGGCGGAGATGTTGAGCTCATCTTCGCCGCTGCGGTCGAAGGGCCAGCTTTCCGCGGACACGACCTGCTCAATCGTATCAAGCGGATTGTCGATGGCGCTGCCTTCCGTCAGTTGAGAATACTGCATAGCGATCAACTCCCGCAAAAAAGGGTGGCGGGCCCGGACGGACCCTGTACCCGTGGATGATGGAGGGAAGAGTGTGGCGAGGACAGGACGGTCACCGATCCGGCATGACCAGAGGAGACGCCTCGAGCGGAGACGGCAGGGCGGCACCGCGCTCCGCGCGGCGTGAACCTGCCGTGCCATATGCTCAGCCAGGGTTCCGCCATCAGAGATCTCTCAATGGTCCGACAGATCTTCCCCGCAAGATCCGCCACTTCTCTCTGTAGGGTGATTTGGGGCCCGCGACAAGAGCTCGGCGATCACGCCTCATGTCTCTTTAGGGGCACCCTGCGCCCCGTCTGAGTCTGACGGACCGTCATCGCCCTGCTCCTCGGCGCCGAGCTGCGCCAACCGCGCCTCAAAGGCGGTCAGGCGCGCTGCCAGGCGCATGTTTTCCTCGCGCGCGGCAATGGCCATGGCCTTGACCGCCTCGAACTCGTCGCGCGGCACGAGATCAAGATCATGGGCCAGACGCTCAATCTGGGCGCGCAGCAAGGTATCCACCTCGCTGCGCACGCCCTGGGCGGCGCCGGCCGCGCTGGTCAGCACTTTGGCGAAGTCGTCGAAAAGCCGGTTGTTGGTCTGCATGTTTCGCGTTTTCTGATCTGGTGTTTTGAACCGCGCGCCCTACTGATGACAGATGGGTGCTTAACGGCTCTTGAAAAGCGGGCCCGCGCCCGGTACCCCAAACATGGTAGGGGCAAAACCGCGCGGGCGAAACGGTCCGACGGCGTGGTGCCATCACGACGGCACACACACAGGCTCTCGAACACAGACAGACTCTTGAGCACACACAGGCTCCCGCAAACGCGCACCAGCCAACACGAAGGCACCCGCGGGCACAAAGGGACGGCACCATGACGACGGCTCTGGCAGACGTGGCGGTGGCGGCCACCGCTTTGGATACCGATCACTGGGTCGTGTCGCTCGACCCGGTCGCGTTTGAATTCTGGTTCATCACCATTCGCTGGTATGCGCTGGCCTACATTGCGGGCCTGGTGTTGGGGTGGCAGTACATCAATCTGCTGCTGCGCGATGACCGGCTGTGGGTGACCCGCCATGCCGAGTCGTTTCCCGCCGAGCGTTGGCCGCTGCGGCTGGGGCCGATCACGCTGTCGCTGCCGCGCCTGAGATATAGCCCGCAAGTGCGCAAGGAATATGGCGTCAATCCCCCCGCCCGCACGGACGACATCGACGATTTGCTGGTCTGGGCCACCATCGGGGTGATCCTCGGCGGCCGGCTCGGCTTTGTGCTGTTTTACGGCATCTGGCACGAGGATTTCCGCGAGAGCCTGCTGGAAGCCCCGTGGCGGGTGGTGGCGATTTGGGAAGGCGGCATGTCTTTCCATGGCGGCCTGCTTGGCGTCGTGCTCGCCATCATCACCTTCTCGCGCAATCGCGGGCTCGACATGTTCCGCGTCGGCGATCTGGCGGCCGTGGCCACGCCCATTGGCCTGTTCTTTGGACGCATCGCGAATTTCATCAATGGCGAGCTGTGGGGCAAACACACGGACGGCAGTTGGGGCGTGATCTTCGAAACCGAGCGCATGATGGATGCCCGCGCGGGCGTGCTGCAGCCGGCCGAAGCTTATCTGCGCCACCCCAGCCAGCTATATGAAGCGGTCGGCGAAGGGTTGCTGTTGTTCTTGGTGCTTTATGTGGGTGTGCGGGTCTACCGCATTCTTGACCGGCCGGGGCTGGCGACGGGGATCTTCCTGATCGGCTACGGGCTGGCGCGCGGCACCGTGGAGTTCTGGCGGGAATCGGTAGACTGGGTCTTCTATGACGGCCACTGGTTCACCATGGGCATGCTGCTGTCGATCCCCATGATCTTCATCGGCATCGCCTTCATTCTGAAGTCACGCCAGGCGGACGCGAACGCCTCGGCCCGCGCCCAAACGGGCTGACGCCGCGCCCATGGCTGAGACGCTTGAGGCTCATCTGCGCGCGCTGATCCGGGCCGACGGTCCGCTCAGCGTCGCGCAGTACATGGCGCTGGCGCTCGGGCACCCGACTTTGGGCTACTACCCTACCCGTGATCCGCTGGGGCGGGCCGGGGACTTCACCACGGCGCCGGAAATCAGCCAGATGTTCGGTGAGTTGATCGGCCTTTGGGCGGGCCAAGTCTGGCTCGATCAGGGCCGGCCTGGCGCCCTGTCGCTGCTTGAACTTGGCCCCGGGCGCGGCACGCTTATGGCCGATGCGCTGCGGGCTTTGGCGGTGGTGCCCGGCTTTCGCGAGGCGGCTCACATCCATTTGGTGGAAACGAGCCCTTCCTTGCGCGCCCGCCAGCGCGACACGCTGCACGACACCGCCCCCCAATGGCACGATACGCTGGAAGCAGCTCTGGCCGCGGCAGATGGCCCGATCCTCGTGATTGCCAATGAATTCTTCGATGCCCTACCGATCCGTCAGTTCGTGAAGGCGCCGGACGGATGGCGCGAGCGGCTGGTGGGTCTGGATGCGACCGGAGCCTTGTGCTTTGCCCTGGCGCCCGGGCCAGTGCCCCTGCCGGCCGCCCCCTCGGCCCCGGACGGCGCCTTGTGGGAAGTCGGCGCGGCCGGAGAAGCCATCGCCGCCACCCTGGGCGCGGCGCTTAGCAAGCGGGGCGGCGCCGCGCTTTTCATTGATTACGGGCATGCGGTCAGTGCCCCGGGCGAAACCCTCCAGGCGGTCAAGGGCCATCGCCCTCATGGCGTCCTTGACGACCCGGGCCAAGCAGACCTCACCGCGCATGTGGATTTCGCCGCCCTTGCCCGCGCGGCCCGTTCTGCGGGCGCCGCCGTCTATGGCCCGCTAGAGCAAGGGGCCTTTCTGGGCGCTCTGGGCATCCATACGCGGGCGGAACGGCTGGCGGCGGCCCGGCCCGATCAGGCAAAGGCGGTTCAAACGGCCCATGCCCGACTGACCGGCCCGGAGGCGATGGGACGGCTGTTCAAGGTCATGGCGCTGAGCCCGCCCTCTGCCCCACCACCGCCGCCTTTTGAGCCTACGCCCATGGCGTCTGTGTCGTCCCCTCGGAGTACCTGATGAACCTCCCCGCCACCGAACCGCCCACCCCAATCCCCGCCCCGGCCCGGCAGACTGCGGCACTGAGCAGGATTGCGGGGCTCGCGCATGGCTTTTTCGGCCGCGCAGGTGGTGTATCAGAGGGGCTTTATGCAGGTTTGAATTGCGGACCGGGGTCCGGCGACGATCCGGCCTGCGTGGCGGAGAACCGGGCGCGGGCCGCGGCAACCCTGACCGTGCGGCCCGATCGCCTGATCTCCCTGTATCAAATCCACTCGGCCGACGCGGTGCCCGTGAGCGAGCCGTGGCTGCCCGGTGAAGGACCGAAAGCAGACGGCATGGCGACCGCCGAGCCAGGCCTGGCGCTTGGGATCTTAACGGCCGATTGCTGCCCGGTGCTGTTCGCCGATGGCGAGGCCCGGGTGATCGGCGCTGCCCATGCGGGCTGGAAAGGCGCGCTGGGCGGTGTGCTGGAAACGACCATTGCCGCCATGGAAGCTCTCGGCGCTCAACGGGCCTGCATCCACGCGGCTCTCGGCCCGACGATCTCCCAGGCCAATTACGAGGTTGGGCCGGACTTTCACAGCCGCTTCCTGGACACCGATACCGCTCATGGCGGGTTCTTCACCCCGTCGGACCGGGCGGGTTACTGGCGCTTCGACCTGCCGGGCTTCGTCGGCGCGCGCCTGCGCACAGCAGGTGTTGCCAGCGTGGACGATCCCAGCCTTTGCACCTATGCCGACGAGGCGGCATATTTCAGCTATCGCCGCACGACCCACCGTGAGGAGCCCGACTATGGGCGCAATCTGTCGGCTCTCGCGCTCCGCCCTTAAGCTGTGCTTGCTGCTTCTGGTCGCCGCGCCATTGAGCGCGTGTGTGAACTGGACGCAGAACACAGGCTTGCCCCATATCTTCGATGTATCCCGCCCTTTTGAAGGCCGGGACCGCAATGTGCTGGCCATGCGCGGCATCACCCGGGGCGCCAGCATCCGCCTCACCGCGGTCAGCGGCCTGCCGCCGGACCAGGCCAGCGCGCTCGCCGAGGCCGTGCGCGACGCGGCACAAGCCCGGGACGTGCCGCTGCTGCTGTCGAGCGGGGCCGCGACGGCGGAGCGGCTGACAGGGCGCGCCTCGCTCGAGGAAGGGCCGCAAGGGGTGCTGCTGTCGCTGAATTGGGCGCTCGTGACGCCGGATGATCGCCTGCTCGACCATTTCCAGGTGACCACACCGCTGGAGGCCATGAACATCTCACGCGGCGGGGTGCTCGATCTCTGGGGCCGCATCTCGCCAAGAGTGATCGCGGACGCCGCCGAGCGCACCGCGCAAGGCCTGCGCGATGTCATGGAAATGGCCCAAGGGCGCACCCCCGGGCGCACGGTCACCCGGCGTACAATTCTGCTGCTGCCCGTCACCGGTGCTCCTGGCGACGGCCGCGTGACACTGAGCGCCGCTCTCGCCGACCTGTTAAATGAAAATGGCTTTCCCGTTGAAACCCTGTGGGACGGCACCCTGCCCGAGCCGGTCCCCACTGATGCGCTGATCGTCGTCGGCCAAATTGATATGGGCCGCAATCGGCCCCAGCCGGGCACGGACCAGATCCGCATGACCTGGAGCGTGCGGGACCATCGCGGCACCTTGATCGGCCAGGTCTCGCAGGCCAATGCGGTGCCCCATGGCAGCCTGGACGGCCCCTGGCGGGAAACCGCCTATTTCGCCGCCGAAGGCGCGGCCATCGGTATCCTCAATCTGCTCAGCCGGCCTGTTGCGCCCCCGCCGCCACCCGGCACGCAAGAGTTGCAGGAGCCCCAATTGCGGCTCGCACCTTGACGCGGCCGGGTTGGACCGTCAAAAAAGGATCACATTGTGTGAGCAGCCGCAGCACAGTTCCCAAAGACAAGACCAACAGACACCGCTAAAGCCATGCGCCGCGGCCCAGGGGGACCGTTTCATCGGCTGCGCGGCAGGCTGCATCGTCCCAAACGCACGGCGGGTGGCGCCGCGCAACAGGGCTTAGAGCCAGATCTTTGAGGGGAAGACGGCATGAAACTCGTTGGTGGGAACTCCAATCTCGGCCTCGCCAAAGATATGGCGAACTATCTGAGCCAGCCGCTCACCGCGGCAGAGATCAGGCGCTTTGCGGACATGGAACTGTTCGTGGAGATCAAGGACAATGTGCGCGGCCAGGACTGTTTCCTCGTTCAGTCGATCTCCAAGCCGGCCAATGACAATCTCATGGAACTGCTTATCGCCATCGACGCGCTGCGCCGCGCCTCGGCCTGGCGCATCACCGCAGTGATCCCCTATTTCGGCTATGCCCGCCAGGATCGCAAAACCGGCGGACGCACGCCCATCTCCGCCAAGCTCGTGGCCAATCTGATCACCAAGGCCGGCGCAGACCGGGTGGTGACCATGGATCTCCACGCGGGCCAGATTCAGGGCTTCTTCGACATTCCCACCGACAACATGTTCGCCGCTCCGGTGTTCCAAAAGGACATCCAGAAAGAGTTCGATGGCTGCGATCTGATGATCGTGTCGCCGGATGTGGGGGGCGTGGTGCGCGCGCGCAATTTGGCCGAGCGCCTGGGCGCGGATCTGGCCATTGTGGAGAAGCGCCGCCCCAAGGCGGGCGTCGCGAAAGTGATGAACATCATCGGTGATGTGAAGGGGCGCACCTGCATCATGGTGGACGATATCGTCGACTCCGCCGGCACACTATGCAACGCCGCCGCCGCTCTGGTGGACGCCGGCGCCGAGGCAGTGAGCGCCTATGTCAGCCACGGTGTGCTTTCAGGCAAGGCCGTGGAGCGGGTCCGGAACTCCGTGCTGACCTCCCTGGTCATCACCGATTCCATCGAACCCACTGAAGCCGTCCGCGCCTCTAACAATATTCGCGTTCTGACCATCGCCCCGCTCATGGGTGAATCGGTCAGCCGCATCGCCAAGAACGAGTCCGTGTCGAGCCTGTTCGACTGAGGACGTGCGGCGGGCTCAGTTGCGCCCCAAGGCGTATTGGATCAGCACGTCTTTGGGGACGGCTTCAACAGCGGACAGGCTGGTGGCCTCGGCGACAATGGGCGGGGCAACACCAGCGCGTTGCGCCTCGTACCAACGACCGGCACACAAGCACCAGCGATCACCGGGCTTCAAACCAGGAAAACCGAATTCCGGGCGCGGCGTGGACAGATCATTGCCCTGGGCCTTGGAAAAGGACAGGAACTCCTCGGTCACCATGGCACAGACGGAATGATTGCCCAGATCCCCGGGATGGGGCGTACAGCAACCATCGCGCAAAAACCCGGTGAGCGGGTCCGCGCTGCATTCCGCCAAATCGCTACCTAGGATGTTTGATGGTGTCGTCATGGTCCCTCGCCCTGTCGATCGTGCCGTATCACTCTGGGGCTTAAATTGGCGTGTTGTCTCCTGGCGTCAACGGGCCGTTGCCATCCACGCCCGATACCATAGCCCTTGAAACACGAGCATGGTGGCGTCAAAACCCGCCTCGCTCAGAAGAGCGCGCGTGCGCTCGGCGCCGATGATGGGCAGCGTGTGCATCATGTCAGGAAACTGGTGAATCTCGTTCACGTCCACGCCAGCCAGCCGCGCTTGGGCCAGGAACAGTGGCGTCATGTGCTCCCGATCGGCCCGGCTGTCGAAGGACACATCGGACAGCATGAAGGCGCCGTCCGGGCGCAAGCGCCGGCGGATGGCCGTAAGATAGTCGAGCTTGGCGCCGTCATCGGGCAGAAAATGCATCACGAACAGCGACGTCGCCGCATCATGGGGCGGTGTCTCGGCCACCGCCTCGACTGTGGCATTGACAAAAGTGGTCCGCTCCGCTGCCCCCATTTCCGTCGCCACCGACCGGGCCATGGCCAGCATGCGGGTGGCTGGCGGCTGGCCCGCACGCCGGACGCCATTTCGCTGGCGGATGTCTATAGCGCGCTGGGGGAGCGGTTCCTGCGGCCCGATCCGGCGGGGCTGGAGAACCCGCCTGAATGCCGCATCGAATATGCGGTGCAAGCGCATGTGGATGAGGCCCTTCAGAACGCCGAAGCCGTCCTGGTGGCGCGGCTGCGCGAACGCAGCCTGGCAGATCTGGCGGCGGCACTCGCGCCTGTCCTCCCGCCGGATCCGGACATGGCTTGACCCACACGATCTTGCCAGCCGGGCCCACGTCGGCTATGACCCGTCTTCCCGTCTTGCACCCTTGGAGGAAGGCGGGGCTTCTCACATAGGAGAATAGAGGCATGAGCGAGACGCAGATTCTGCGCGCGGAGCCTCGCGACCGGGTTGGTAAGGGGGCCGCCCGGGCCACACGACGCACCGGCCATGTGCCGGCGGTGATCTATGGTGGTAACGAAACCCCGGCAACGATTTCGATCGACATGCCGCAACTCGTTCGCGCGATCAACCGCGGGAAATTCCTGTCGACCCTGTTCATGGTCGAGGTCGAGGGTAAACAGACCCGGGCCATCGCCCGGGACATCCAGCTGCATCCGGTGTCGGATCAACCGATCCATATCGATTTCCTGCGCGTCGCCAAAGGCGCCACGATCGATGTGGCGGTGCCGGTGCACTTCCTCAACGAGGACACGTGTAAGGGCCTGAAGCGGGGTGGTGTTCTGAACGTGGTGCGCCACGAGGTGGAACTGTCGGTGCCGGCCAACGCGATCCCCGACTTCATCGAAGCGGATCTCGAAGGCTTTGATATCGGCGACACCTTGCACATTTCGGCAATCACCCTGCCCGAGGGCGCAACGCCCACGATCACCGACCGTGACTTTACCGTGGCCACCATCGCCGCCCCCTCCGGCGGCGTGGGCGATGAAGACACGGGTGAAGGAGACGGCGAGGCCGAAGGCTAAACGGCTTCGGCCCACAACACCGGCGGACGGCCATGAAACTCTTTGTCGGCGTGGGCAATCCCGGCCCCAAATATGAGGGGCACCGACACAATATCGGCTTCATGGCCGTCGACGCCATCGCGGACCATCACGGTTTCGGACCCGCGCGCAGCCGCTTTCAAGGCGAAACGCGTGAAGGGGTCCTGGACCATGAGAAGGTTCTGGTGCTCAAGCCGACCACCTTTATGAATGAATCCGGACGGTCCGTCGGTGAGGCCGCCCGGTTTTTTCGTCTCGAAGCAGACGATGTGATCGTCTTTCATGACGAACTGGACCTGGGCGCGAGTAAGCTGCGGGTCAAATTGGGGGGCGGTAATGCGGGCCATAACGGCCTGAAATCCATCTCCGCCCATTGCGGCAACGACTATTGGCGCGTGCGCCTGGGGATCGGCCACCCGGGCGACAAGACACGGGTCCACGGCCATGTGCTGAGTGATTTCGCCAAGGCGGAACGCACCGGCTGGGTCGCGGAGATCCTGGATGCCATGGCGCGCGCGGCTCCCCTTCTGGCCAAGGACGATACGGCCGGTTTCACAAGCGAGGTGGCGCGCTGGATAACGCCGCCCCCGCCTCCACCCAAAGATCCAAAGACGAGTGAGGGGTGAGCCATGGGCTTCAAATGCGGCATTGTGGGCCTGCCCAATGTGGGCAAATCCACCCTGTTCAACGCACTGACACAGACGGCGGCGGCGCAGGCGGCAAACTATCCCTTCTGCACCATCGAGCCCAATGTGGGCGATGTGGCCGTGCCGGACCCGCGCCTCGACACCATTTCAGGCATTGCCAATTCGGCCAATGTGGTGCCCGCGCGCCTGACATTTGTGGACATTGCCGGCCTGGTCAAAGGCGCCTCGCAAGGGGAAGGCCTGGGCAACCAGTTCCTGGCGAATATCCGCGAAGTGGACGCGATTTCCTACGTCCTGCGCTGTTTCGAAGATGACGACATTACGCATGTGGACGGACGGATCGATCCGCTGGCAGACGCGGAGACCGTCGAGACCGAACTGATGCTGGCGGATCTGGAGAGCCTGGAAAAGCGCTTGCCCGCGCTTGAGAAAAAGGCCAAGGGCCAGGACAAAGAAGCCAAGGCCACCATCGCGCTGATCGAGAAGGCGCTGATCCCCTTGCGCGATGGCAAGCCCGCGCGCATGACCGAGATCGACGAGGACGAGGTCAAGGCGTTTAAGGCACTGAACCTGCTGACCTCCAAGCCCGTTCTGTACGTGGCCAATGTGGATGAAGGCTCCGCCGCCACCGGCAACGACTACTCAAAGCGCGTGGAAGAGCGCGCGCGCGAAGAAGGCGCGGCCTGTGTGGTGATTTCCGCACGGATCGAAGCGGAGTTGTCCACTCTCGAAGACGAAGAGCGCAGCGAGTATCTCAATGAGCTGGGCCTGGAGGAACCGGGCCTGAACCGGCTCATTCGTGCCGGTTACGGGCTTCTGGATCTCATCACCTATTTCACCGCCGGCCCGAAAGAAGCGCGGGCCTGGACCATCCGCAAGGGAACCAAGGCACCGGGCGCGGCGGGTGTCATCCATACGGATTTCGAACGCGGCTTCATCCGCGCCGAGACCATAGCCCATCAGGACTATGTGACCCTGGGCGGCGAAGGCCCCGCCAAGGAAGCCGGCAAAATGCGCCTTGAGGGCAAAGAGTACGAAGTGCAGGATGGTGACGTGCTGTTGTTCCGCTTCAACGCGTGAGGGACACCCCATGACGCTCAAAGGCCATATGCACACCATCACCAGCGCCGACGGCGCGCCGATCGCCTATTATCACGTGCAGCCGAGCATTGTCCGGCTCGGCGGACTGGTTTTGATCCAGGAAATCTTTGGGGTCACGGACCATATCAAAGAGCTGTGTGACGGCTTTGCCGCCGATGGCTATGAGGTCATTGCCCCGTCCCTTTTCGACCGCGCGGAACCGGGTTTTGCCGTGGGGTACGAGCCCGCGGACATCGACCGGGCCAAGACGCTGGCCGGAACAGCGGACTGGGATCTGGTGACGGCGGATCTTCAGGCATGCGTGGACCGGCTGCGCCCCAAAGGCTCTGTGCTGATGACCGGCTATTGCTTCGGCGGCAGTGCCACCTGGGTGGCGGCCTGTCGGGTCGAGGGGATCACGGCGGCCGCGGCCTATTACGGCCGGTTGATCGTCGACTTCGTCGAGGAAACGCCGCGCTGTCCGATCATCCTGCATTATGGCGAACACGACGCCAGCATCCCCATGAGCGATGTGGAGCGTGTCCGCGCGCGCCATCCGGAGATTCCGGTCTATGTTTATCCGGCCGGGCACGGCTTTAACTCGGACCGGCGTGCGGATTACAATCCGGACTGCACGCGGATCGCCCGCGAGCGGACGCTGGAGCATTTCGCGACCTATCGCTGAGCATTACGCCGAGCGCTGCTGTCCGTAGGTCGCGAACTTCCGCAGGACCCGATCCATTTCCGCGTCGTCCAGCACACTAACCCCGCCCAGGGTCAAAGCGCGGGTGTACTGACGCGCCAGCACTTCCACTTCCTCGGCAAGCGCCAGTGCCTTGGCGGGACTGGGACCAAGCGCGATCTGGCCGTGATGGGCCAGCAGGCAAGCCATGCGCCCGTCCAGCGCCGCAACGGCACTGGCGGCCAAGGCGGAGGTGCCGAACGTGGCATAAGGTGCGCAGCGGATATCACGCCCCCCCGCCACGGCGACCATATAGTGAAACGCCGGGATCGATCGATCCGTGCAGGCAAGCGCCGTCGCCGCTTCGGAATGGGTGTGCACGATGGCACCCGCATCGGCGCGCGCGGCATAAATCGCCAGGTGGAAATGCCATTCGCTCGACGGCAGCAATTGTCCCGGAACGCAGGATCCATCCGCCTCCACCCGCACTATGGTCTCCAGCGTCAACGCGTCATAGGCCACGCCAGTGGGCGTGATCAGCATGGCCCCGCCCGCATCAGCGCGCGCCGACACATTGCCCGATTTGCCCGGTGACAAACCAGACGCGGACATGGCCTGGGCTGTGTCGATCACCGCCTGACGCAGCTCGTAATCACGCGGCATGATCGCGCTCCGGATAAAGGCGCAGTAAGCCCTCCCGGCTGGCGTCGGTCACGCCGCGCTCAGTGATCAATCCAGTGACGAGGCGCGCCGGCGTGACGTCAAAGGCATGGTTCGCCGCAGGGCTACCGGGCGCGGCAATCGCCACACGGACGATCTCCCCCGCATCATTACGCCCATGAACATGCGTGATCTCGTCGGCCGAGCGCATTTCGATGGGCGTGTCGTCGCCGGTCTCCAAGGTCCAGTCGATGGTGGAGTAAGGCAGCGCCACATAGAAAGGCACGCCAGTGTCATGGGCCGCCACGGCCTTGAGATAGGTGCCGATCTTGTTGCACACATCGCCATTGGCGGCCGTCCGGTCGGTCCCG
The DNA here is from genome assembly GCA_964625525.1 of uncultured Alphaproteobacteria bacterium. Classification (GTDB taxonomy): domain Bacteria; phylum Pseudomonadota; class Alphaproteobacteria; order JAJFIK01; family JAJFIK01; genus CAZVEE01. Next base: position 17,921 of record CAZVEE010000054.1, read on the forward strand.
GTGATACACACATCCACGTCGCCCAGGCGCATCAGATGACCGCCCGCATTGTCCGTGATGATCGTATGGGGCACACCATGGGCCCCCAGTTCCCACGCGGTCAGCGCGGCCCCCTGATTGCGAGGCCGGGTTTCATCGACCCACACATGCACGGGGATGCCCTCGTCATGAGCGCGGTAGATGGGCGCCAGCGCCGTGCCCCAATCCACACAGGCGATCCAACCCGCATTGCAATGGGTGAGGATGTTCAGCGGCCCCTGCCCTTTGCGTGCGGCAAGAGTGCGCAGGATACCCAGACCATGATCACCAATGGCCGCGCAGGTCTCCACATCCTCATCACACAGACGGGCCGCCCGTGCATAGGCCAGCTCTGCCCGGTCACCGAGAGGCGCGCCGCGCAGTACATCCAGCATCTCGTTCAGTGCCCAGTGCAGATTAACAGCCGTCGGCCGGGTGGCGCGCAGCAGGTCATGGGCCCGCTGAAGAGCGTCCTCGGACGGATCCGCCATCATGGCAAGCGCCACCCCATAAGCGGCCGTTGCGCCGATAAGGGGCGCTCCACGCACCCGCATCACCTGGATCGCCTCGGCGGCTGCCTCCACATCGCTCAAGGTACGGATGACGAGCTTATGAGGCAGCAGCGTCTGATCGATGATTTGCACACGCCGTCCATCCTCGTCCAGCCAGATGGAGCGGTAGGGAACGCCGTCGATCTTCATAGGTCACTCGCCTTCAAACTCGATCAGAGTCAGGACCGGTTTCCCCAGTGCTTCCAGCCGGGCCCGGCCGCCCAGTTCCGGCAGGTCCACGACGAAACTGCACGCGGTGACCTGGCCGCCAATCTTTTCGATCAAATGCACAGCCGCTTCCGCCGTGCCGCCCGTCGCCAACAGATCATCAATGATCAGCACATGGTCGCCTGGGCTGACCCCATCTTTATGCACTTCAAGCGTATCGGTTCCGTATTCAAGATCGTAGTCATGCGCAATCGTATCGTAAGGCAATTTACCCTTTTTGCGCACAGGCAGAAAGCCGATGCCCAGCCGATGCGCGACCGCGCCCCCCAGGATGAACCCGCGCGCCTCGATGCCCGCCACATAGTGGAAAGGCGTGCCGCGATGGTGATCCACAAGCCGATCGACCGCGGCGCTGAAGGCCGGCCCGTCGCCGAGCAGAGTGGTGATATCGCGGAACATGATGCCCGGCTTGGGATAATCCGGAATCGTGCGGATGGCAGCCTTGAGATCGACCATGGGGCATGGTCCTCCTGCGATGGGGGAAAGAGAGTTAGCGTGCCGCACCATGGGCACGCATGGGGATGCCAAGGGCGCGGCCGGCGACGGCATCGAGCTTGGCCACCCGCTCCGGATCACGGGCCTCGGGCGCCGTGATGATGGCGGTGTCGAGGGCGGTTTCGATGCCCAGCGGTGACGATTTGCGCTCTGGCCCGAGATGCGGCGCGACGGCCTGGAGCAAAGCCCGCGCCTTTGCCGCATTGCTTTCCAATACCCGGCGCACGACGTCCACATCCACATTGTCGTGCTCGTCATGCCAGCAGTCGTAATCGGTCACCATGGCGACGGTGGCATAGGGCAGTTCGGCTTCGCGGGCCAATTTGGCTTCGGGCATATTGGTCATGCCGATCACATGACAGCCCCAGGAGCGGTACAGCTGGCTCTCGGCATAAGAGGAGAATTGCGGGCCTTCCATCGCCAGATAGGTGCCGCCCCGGCGCAACGGAATATCCGCATCCCGGCCTGCCACCTCCAGCGCCTGCATAAGACCTGGGCACACCGGATGAGCCATGGAGACATGGGCCACCAGCCCTTCGCCGAAAAAGCTTTTCTCGCGCGCAACAGTCCGGTCAATGAACTGGTCCACCAGGACGAAACTGCCCGGGGCCAGATCCGCCGCCAGCGACCCCACGGCCGACATGGACAGAACATCCGTCACACCGGCCCGCTTCAGCGCATCAATATTGGCGCGATAGTTGATGGTGGTCGGCGAATGGGGATGGCCGCGCCCGTGCCGGGGCAGAAACGCCATGTCCACCCCCTCCAGCACGCCGAACAACAGCGCGTCAGACGGCTCGCCCCAGGGGCTCTTCACCCGTTCCCACCGCTGATCGGTGACCGCCGCCATGTCATAAAGACCACTACCGCCGATCACGCCTAAGACCGTTTTCGCCACGCCGCCCGCGCCTCCTCTACCGCGCTGATTTGGATCCTTGACTTATAACAGGGTGCCATCAAAAGCGAAGACCGGCGCGCAGGCGCGCACCGGTCTTGGCAAAGATCATGGGGCACATGGCGATGTCGCTTAGTGCTTTACGTCACTCCATACCCGGCGATAGGCGAGATAGAGCAGGATCGCCAGACCGGTCAGATACAGCATTACGGTCACGCCCATGCTCTTGCGCTGTTCCAGCGTCGGCTCGGCCGCCCATTTCATGAACTGCGTCAAGTCATAGGCCATCTGCTCCTTGGTGGCTTCCGTGCCATCTTCATACTCGACGAGACCGTCTTGAAGCTGCCGCGCCATGGCGATCTGCCGACCGGGGAAGTAGATGTTGTAGTACATGCCCGCCCGCATCTCGACATCCGCCGGCGGCTCTTTATAGCCGAGCAGCAGCGAGTAGAGATAATCCACGGTGCCGTGGCGGGCCTTGGCAATCACCGACAAATCCGGCGGCAGAGCCCCCCCATTGGCGTTGCGGGCCTGGGCTTCGTTCACATACGGCGCCACGAAGGCATCCGACGGGCGCCCCGGACGGCGCAGGGGTGAGCCGAACTCATCCACCGTGTTGCCTTCTTCATCGGGCTCGGCCAGCACTTGCGCTTCGGCGGCCATGCGCTCGACCACATCTTCATCGAACTCCGGCCCACCCGGTTGAGACAGGTTCCGGTAAGACAGCAAGTCCATGGAGTGGCACGCGGCGCATACCTCGCGATAGACCTGATAACCCCGCTGCAGCGAGTCCTGCTCGAAGCGCCCGAGAAAGCCTTCAAAAGACCAGCCGCCTTCAGGACGGATCAACGGTTCGGTATCACCGCCAGCCGCGTGGGCGCCTGCGGGCAGTCCGACCGTCAGGGCCAGCACCGCCGCCAGCAATGTGCGCTTTGCAAAGAAGTATCCGGTCACGTCAAGCCTCCTTTGCGGCCGGCTGAGGCTCCCCCAGGACCGACGCGCTAATGCTGGTCGGCCGGGGACGCGGCGTTTCGATCAAGCCGACCAGCGGCATGAGCGGGAAGAAATAAGCGAAGTAGAGGAGCGTCAGCAGGGTGCACAGCTCGGTGACTGTGAACTTGGTGGCCGTCTCGGTTTCGATGGTGAACGGCGCGCCGCGCAACTCATCGATCGCCGCTTGACGCTCTTCTTCCGTCTCGAACGGCAGCCGCGCTTCGCCATCTCCTTCGCCCACCACCACATAGGATTGGTCAGCACCGAAGGTGAAGATCACACGGTCTGCGGACTGCGCCCCGGCCCAGCCAAGTGCCAGACACACGAGAATAAACATGAAGAACAGCGGCCGCATGATTGGACGGTAGCGCAGCGAGCGCACCGGCGACGTGTCGAGCCAGGGAATGATCACCAGAACCCCGATGGCGCCGAACATGGCGATCACACCACCAAGCTTATCCGGCACGGCGCGCAAGATCGCGTAGAACGGGAGCAGATACCACTCGGGCACAATTTCCGCCGGCGTCACCAGCGGGTTCGCGGGAATGTAGTTGTCCGTGTGCCCCAAGATGTTGGGCTGGAAGAACACGAAATAGGCGAACAGCATAATGAACAGCACCAGCGCGAATGCATCTTTCACCGTGTAGTACGGGTGGAAGGGCACCGTATCCTGACTGTCTTTCACACTGATCCCGGTCGGGTTGTTGTTGCCCGGCACGTGCAGCGCCCAAATGTGCAGCACCACCACCCCGAAGATCACGAAGGGGATCAGATAGTGGAGGCTGAAGAAACGGGGCAGGGTCGGATTATCAACCGAGTAGCCACCCCATAACCACTGCACCAACGATTCGCCCACAAAGGGAATCGCGCTGAACAGGTTGGTGATCACGGTGGCGCCCCAGAAGCTCATCTGCCCCCAGGGCAGCACATAGCCCATAAAGGCCGCGGCCAT
>CAZVEE010000055.1:0-3691 GCA_964625525.1 uncultured Alphaproteobacteria bacterium
ACACACCGATGGAGTTCGTCGTGCACGTTCTGGAGCGGGTTTTTGGGAAGGGTCCTGAGGATGCGACCCGGATCATGCTGGAAGTGCATAAGAACGGTGTTGGGATCTGTGGTGTCTATACCTATGAGGTGGCCGAGACCAAGGTGACGAAGGTGATGGAAATGGCACGGCGTCACCAACATCCGTTGCAGTGTACCATGGAGAAAGAATAGGTCCGTTTTGCCCTCATTCTCGCGCAGTCTGGAAGAAGCTCTTCATCGCGCTCTGGCCCTCGCCACTGAGCGTCATCACGAATACGCCACGCTTGAGCATCTACTGCTCGCCCTCACCGATGACGAAGACGCCGCCGGCGTCATGCGCGCCTGCAATGTCGATCTCGACGTGCTGCGGCGCAATCTGAAAGCGTTCATCGATAATGACCTTGGGGAGCAGATCCCGGGCGGCGAAGAAGACGCCAAGCCCACGGCCGGCTTCCAGCGCGTGATCCAACGGGCGGTCATTCATGTGCAGCAGTCGGGCCGCGACGAGGTCACCGGTGCCAATGTGCTGGTCGCGATCTTCAACGAACGCGAAAGTCACGCGGCCTTTCTGCTGCAAGAACAGGAAATGACCCGCTACGACGCGGTCAGCTATATCAGCCACGGCGTCGCCAAACGGCCGGGCCTGGCGGAATCCCGCCCGGTGCGCGGCTCGGATGAGGACGACGGGGAAAGCGTCGTCAAGCAAGGCAATGAGGCGCTTGAGGCCTATTGCGTCAATCTGAACGAGAAGGCGACGGAAGGGCGCATCGATCCGCTGATCGGCCGGCAGGCGGAAGTGGAACGCACCATCCAGATCCTGTGCCGGCGGCAGAAGAACAACCCGCTCTTTGTGGGGGATCCCGGCGTGGGCAAGACCGCCATTGCCGAAGGCCTGGCGCGGATGATCGTGAAAGGCGAAGTGCCGGACGTTCTCAAAGAGTCCACCATTTTCTCGCTCGATATGGGCGCGCTTTTGGCCGGGACCCGGTATCGCGGCGATTTCGAGGAACGGCTGAAAGCGGTCATCAAGGAGCTGGAGAATTTCGACGGCGCCGTGCTGTTCATCGACGAGATCCACACGGTGATCGGCGCGGGCGCCACCAGCGGCGGGGCCATGGACGCCTCGAACTTGCTCAAGCCAGCGCTGGCCGGCGGGACGCTGCGCTGCATCGGTTCGACGACCTATAAAGAGTATCGCCAGCATTTCGAAAAGGACCGCGCGCTGGTGCGCCGGTTCCAGAAAATCGATGTGGCCGAACCGTCCGTGCCCGACGCGATCAAGATCCTCAAAGGGCTAAAGCCCTATTTCGAGGATTATCACAGCGTGCGCTACACCAATGATGCGATCCGGGCAGCGGTCGAGCTGTCGGCGAAATATCTCCACGATCGCAAATTGCCCGATAAGGCCATTGATGTGATCGACGAGGTGGGTGCAGCGCAGATGCTGCTGCCTGAATCCAAGCGCCGCAAAGTGGTGGGCGTCAAGGAGATCGAGGCGGTGGTGGCCAAGATGGCGCGCATTCCGCCGAAATCCGTTTCGCGCAGCGAGACGGAGTCTCTGCGCGATCTGGAGACCAATCTCAAACGCGTCGTGTTCGGGCAGGATTCGGCCATCGAGCAGTTGTCGGCGGCCATGAAAATGGCGCGCGCGGGCCTGCGCGACCCAGAAAAACCGATCGGCAGTTTCCTGTTCTCCGGCCCGACGGGCGTGGGCAAAACCGAAGTGGCGCGCCAGCTGGCGTCCATTCTCGGCATGGAACTGCTGCGCTTCGACATGTCAGAATACATGGAGCGCCACGCGGTGTCGCGTCTGATCGGCGCTCCTCCGGGCTATGTGGGTTTCGATCAAGGCGGTCTGCTCACGGATGGTGTGGACAAAAACCCGCATTTGGTGCTGCTGCTGGATGAGATCGAAAAGGCGCATCCGGATCTGTTCAACGTGCTCCTGCAAGTGATGGATCATGGCAAGCTGACCGACAACAACGGCAAGCAGATCGATTTCCGCAATGTGATCTTGATCATGACCACCAATGCGGGCGCGGCGGATCTACAAAAACCGGCCGTGGGCTTTGGGCGGCTGCGGCGCGAGGGTGATGATCAGGAGGCGATCAATCGCATGTTCACGCCGGAATTCCGCAACCGTCTCGATGCGGTGGTCGGCTTCAATGCGCTGCCTCCAGAGGTGGTGCGCCATGTGGCTCAGAAATTTGTGCTGCAACTGGAAGCCCAGCTTCAGGATCGCAATGTAAGCTTTGAACTCAGCGATCAGGCCATCGACTGGCTGGTGGAGCGTGGCTATGACGAGCGCATGGGCGCGCGGCCCATGGGGCGGGTCATCCAGGAGCACATCAAAAAGCTGCTGGCGGACGAATTGCTCTTCGGCCGCCTCACCCGCGGCGGCACGGTGATGGTGAAAGTCGAGGAAGGCGACCCCGACGAGGATGGGGTCCGGCCCAAGACCTTGGCTTTCGACATTATCGAGGCGCCGCAGACCAAACCGCGCGGCCGATCCGAGGACGATGCGGATGAAGATCCGGATGGCTCCGACGACGGCGGCGACCGCGTGCCGGAGATGGCGAACTGACCGCCCTCTCTGGTTTCTCTCCCTCCTGAAGCGAAGGCTTCGTCAGTCAGCGAACAGGGCAGTGGCATGCGGTGCGGGATGACCGCCTGGAGTTTGGGACTGCTTTTGTGTGTGGCCGCTCTCGGCTTATCCGCTTGCGGAGGAGCCGAGGGCGTCACCGGCATTCTGGCGGACGAAGCGCGGGTGGAGGCCATCGGCGCCCAAACCCAGCGTGACAGCATTGATATCCCCGACCGTGTGCTGGGTGAAAGCACGCTTGAGGATTTCCTGATCCAATCGGCGGATGCGGTGATGCAGGCGGATGCGGGGGCCTTCGGGCCCTGCCGCGACCGGCATATTGTGCGGCGTACAGATAGTTTCCGAGAGTATGATGGTGACATCCTGGACGTGCTCAAGCGCAATGGCGCACGCCGGGCCTGGCGCACCAAGATCTATGTGGGCGGCTGTGCCGAGCCGCGCCGGCACAATGTGTTGGTGGTGACCTATCGCGATCAGCCCTCAACCTTCATTCCGCTGCTACCCGGTAGCACGAAAGCGGATGCCGCCATTCAGGGCCGCGCCGCAGAGACCGCCTATGAAACGGCCGCCGCGCGCAGCGGCGAAACCTGTCGCGAGCGGGGCCAGGCGCGCATTCGTCTGACAACGTTCTTGTCGCGTATTGCCGAGCCCGGCACCTCCAAGGACGAGCGCCGCTGGCGAGAGGTTTGGACGACCCATTATTGCGGGCGCGACTACGATGTGGTGATGACGTTCACGCCTCAGCGCCGCGCCCTGCCCACTGTCACGGCCGCACCGCAGGAAGTCCATGCATCACGCCTGCAAGACTGGCCGCGTCTGTAGGGGGCTGCGCGGTCTGAGACCTGCGTGCGGCCACACGCTGCCAAGCTCAGTGAAAAAAGCGATTGAGCGCGAATGGCGAGAGGTCCGTGTCCGGAGTGCGCTCAAGGGCCAAATCTCCGATGATTTCGCCGATGGCTGGGGCGAATTTGAAGCCGTGGCCTGAGAAGCCGGCAGCGATGATCACGTCTTTATGCTCTGGATGATGATCGAGAATGAAGGATTCATCCGGGGTCATCGTATAGCCGCA
>CAZVEE010000055.1:3791-22032 GCA_964625525.1 uncultured Alphaproteobacteria bacterium
ACAGCCCGCATAAAAAATACCGGTGTCGATGAAGATCGTCTCTCCGGACCGTGTGTTCAGGTCATGCCAGCCGATCAACGCTTTCTTCAGCAGAGGAACGTAATACGCACCTTCTGCATAGGCTAGGCGGAACAGACGCGTCTGACCAGTGGAACTGCCGCGTTTATGGGGCGGGGTGAACTGATCAAGGCCCACCACGGAAACGCCTTGGCGGGCCAGATAGTCCGTGATGGAGGCGCCCATGACCCCAAGGCCGATCACCGCCACATCATGCATTAGAGGGACCCATGAGTAGTGGTTGCTACACCGAAAGCGCGCACCAAACCGGTACGTGGTCTGAGGGTTGATCCCAGCCGCGCACGTCCTGGTCGATACCTGCGGCTTCCAGCCGGTCAGCGGCTTGTGGCGAGAGCATCAGATGGTCGATGCGAATGCCCTTGTTTTTGGGCCAGGCGCCGGCCTGATAATCCCAAAACGTGTAGCGATGCGGCTCGGGTGAGCAGGCGCGGAAGGCATCGGTAAAGCCAAGGCTGCTCAGCTCTCGGAATTTCTCTCGAGACGGCAGGCGGAACAGCGCATCCTCGGCCCACGCGGCGGCGTCATGCACATCGTCCGGCGTGGGAATGATGTTGTAATCACCGGCCAGTACGACGGGTTCTTCAAGTGCCAAGAGAGTGCGGGCATGGGCGGTCAACCGATCCATCCAGGCGAGCTTATAATCGTATTTCGGCCCCGGCGCGGGATTTCCGTTGGGCAAATAAAGCGAGGCGACGCGCACGGCCCCATCCGCGCCGCTGACCACGGCTTCGATGTAGCGGGCCTGAGCGTCCTGTGCATCGCCGGGCAGGCGCGGGGTCACGTCTTCCAGAGGCAGGCGCGAGATCAGTGCCACGCCGTTATAGGTCTTTTGTCCGTGCACGGCGCACTGATACCCGGCGTCCTCGAAGACGGCCAGGGGGAACGCCTCGTCCACCATTTTGATTTCCTGGAGGCAGACCACGTCCGTGCTCGACTGCTTTAGCCAGTCGAGCACGTGTTGCTGGCGCACTTTCAGGGAGTTGACGTTCCAGGTGGCAATCTTCATGGCCCCTCAGACCGCGAAGGAGGTGCCGCAGCCGCAGGATGCGGTGGCATTGGGGTTGCGCACCTGAAAGGAAGCGCCAATCAACTCGTCCACATAGTCGAGTTCCGAGCCTTCCAAGAAGGGCAGGGACATTTCGTCTACCAGCACGGTCACGCCGTCGCGTTCGATGACAATGTCGTCGTCATTCTGCTCGGTGACGAGATCGAACTTGTATTGAAAGCCGCTACAGCCGCCGCCCAGCACCGCCACACGCAGCATTTTGGGCTCCGGCTCCTTGGCGAGGATCTTGGCGATCTGGGCCGCGGCGGCGGCACTGACGCTGAAGGGCTGGAGCGGGGGGGCGCCCGCGCCAGTGGTATCGGTGGTCATGGTCTCGCTCATCGCGCACCTCACACAGGGGATTCGGCCTTGCCCTGAATGTAGGGGCGATGCCGGGTCGGGGGAAGGCCCGGCCGCATCGGCGTCAGAGCGCCGCGACGGCGGCGTCCAGCGCCTTCCAGGTGGTTGCGCCAACAATGCCGTCCACCTCAAGGCCGTGCGCCCGCTGAAACGCCAGCACAGCGTCGAGCGTGGCGCCGCCGAACCAACCGTCAATAGGGCCGGGAGCATAGCCGAGCAGGGTCAACATGTCTTGCAAGGCTGTCACCGACTGGGACACGTCGCCTTCGCGCACCGTATCACGGGCCGGTCGGAGCACGTGGAGAACCCGCGCCGTTAACTGGCGCCGATCATCCAGCCCATGCAGATCGCCATTGATGGCCAGGGTGACCTTTTCCGTGTCGCCTTTCTTGGCGTAGTGGAGCGCAGTCTTGCCGCGGCTGGTACTGGTGGACATGAACCAGGCGGCCACCAAAAACGCCACGTCCGGCCGTTGCGCGAGCTGGGGCTGGGCGACGAGGTCCATGCCCAGCCAGGTGCCGGCGCGGGTGTAGTTGTCCCGCCCGGTAAGCTGGATCCAGCCGCGCCCGCGAAAGCGATATCCATCCTCTGGAACTTTGTTGCCGAGCTTTTTAGCGAGCTTTTGGCCGTAGATGTAGTTGGCAAGCTTTTCCGGCTCGCGCTCGAACCGGCGGGCGAAACCGAGCGACGTAAAGTGCCTGGGCCAGACCTCCATCAGGCGTTCGGCCTTGTAGTAGAGACTTTCTTTATCCCGAGTGAAGCGCATGCTCTCGTGGCCGCATTGCCCGAGCAAAGCCGCCCAGCTCTCTGCGTCGGTGAAGCCCAGTGTTTCCATGCGCGGTTGCATGGCGAGCAGGGCCTTCAGCACATCGTTGAGCCCGCGCGGCGCGACGGTGCGAAATCCAGCCTCCAGATCCATGGTCGTCCCCTCATTGGTGTCGCCGGGTTTCCTCCTACGCTATTGCGTGTGGTGCGTTCCACCGCGCAAAAGGAGTGGTTCCAAATCCGGGCTCTGGATGCGGCGCTGAAATGGTAGGATTGCGTGGTAACGGGTGATGCGGGGCGGACCGGAGAAACGCCATGGACGTGAAACGGACCATTTTCCCTCCGTCACAGACGGTGCACAGGCCGATCCGGCTTTTTCGCGAATATGACGAGCGGGCGCCCTTCGCGAGCGATCCGGAAGTCTCGCGCGGTCGCCTGATGGCCGAGGAGGAAAGTGCCACCCGCAGCGTGTTTCAGCGCGACCGGGACCGGGTCATCCATTCTGGTGCCTTCCGTCGCTTGAAGCAGAAAACACAGGTTTTCGTGTCGCATGAGGGCGACGATTTCCGCACGCGGCTCACCCACACCTTAGAAGTGGCGCAGATCGCCCGCTCCATTTCGCGGGTGTTGGGGCTTGATGAGGATCTGGCCGAGGCGCTGGCGTTGGCCCATGATCTGGGGCATCCGCCTTTCGGCCATGCGGGCGAAGATGCGTTGAAGGCCTGCATGGAGCCCTTCGACGGCTTCGATCACAACGCCCAGACCTTGCGCATTGTCACCAGCCTGGAGTGCCGCTATGCGGAGTTTGATGGCCTGAACCTGACCTGGGAGACGCTGGAAGGCATCGTCAAACACAATGGGCCGCTGACGGCGGGGCCGGAGGATCCGGGCGATCATCTGCCCGCGGCCATTGTGCAGTACTCTCAAGTGCAAGATTTGGCGCTTCACAGCTATGCCTCGGCGGAGGCCCAGGTCGCGGCGTTGTCGGATGATATCGCCTATAACAATCATGATCTGGAAGACGGGGTGGCGGCGGGCCTGTTCACGGTCGATGACTTGTTGGACGTGCCGCTGGTCGGTGAAATCCTGGCCTCGGTGCGCGCGCAGTATCCGGGCATCGAGACCCGGCGGCTGGTGCCGGAGGCGGTGCGCCGGCTGATCGCGGCCATGGTGAACGATCTGATGGACGAGACGCAGCGGCGCATTGGGGATGCGGATCCGCACAGCGCTGATGATGTGCGCACGCTCAAGGCACCGCTGGTGGCGTTTTCAGCGACCATGGAAGCCCATGACCGGTCCATCCGGGCCTTTCTGTTCGAAAACATGTACCGCCACTACAAGGTCAACCGCATGACCACCAAGGCACGCCGGGTGGTGCGGGAGCTGTTCGACCTGCTGTTGGACAATCCAGGTTTGTTGCCAACCCGCTGGCAGAAGCGGACCGATCCGCGCAACAGCGCCCGCACGGCACGGGTGGTGTGCGACTTTATCGCGGGCATGACCGACCAATTCGCCGAGCAGGAACACCGCCGCCTGTTTGATTTGGCCGAGCGGACTCTGTAAGGATCACACCTGTCAAGGCAATTTCCGCTTTATGTCCTTTGTTTTGCTTGAAGCGGACCCCTGAATCGTTGCATTGCTGCGTTGACCCATAATGGGAGCGGCTGGGCATCGGTGTCGGTCATGAGAGACCATGCGCCTTTTGTTCGGTGCGCTTTCGGGGCGGGCCAAGACTGGCCTCGCCATGGGATTGGCAAGGCGCCTAATGCGGCTTCTTTCGGTATCCGGCACTCCCCGGCGTGGACCGTCCTTTCGATCCGTGATCGCAGTACCGGGCTGAGTGCCTCGGGGGCGCCTGCGGGGTGAAGTAGGAGTGCGAGCCAGGATGAATTCCATGAATGATCGTTCCCGAGACAATTACCGGGATGATGCGTTTCGCGGCAGTGAAGCTGAACTCGAAGCGTATGAGTATGAAGAAGAGGACAGCGGCGTCCGCATGCCCCTGTTCGTGATCCTGGCGCTGGTGGTCGTGGCGGCCATCATCGGCGTGGGGTTCGTGGCCTATCAGAAAGGCTATGACGACAGGGCGACGACGATCGCCAATCAGCAGTTCATCGCCGCCAATGGCGGGGCCTCGCGCGAGCGCCCGGCCGAGCCCGGTGGCCTCGCCGCACCGCAGGATCGCGATGTGTTCCGCGAGCTGGACGGCCGGGCTCAGGACGGGGCTGAGCAGATCGTGTCGCGGGAAGAGCCCATTGTGGATATCCCGGCCTCGCGGACGCAGGCCCCGGCGCCGTCGGCCCAGACGGCCCAGGCGCCGGCCTCCCAACCCAATCTGCGAGGAACGCCGACCGCGCAGACCGGGCGCACCCCTGCCGAACCGCAAACGCCGGCTCAAGCCGCGCCCACGCCGGCCCAGACCGTGCCGCAGCCGGTGGAAGCCGCACGTCTGCCCGATACGCAGGATGATCGCATTCTCGTCCCGCCGCCGTCCTCGCGTCTGCGCGATGCGGCGACCCAGGCGGGCCAAAGCGTGACCGGCGCGGCCAATCAAGCCGCCCAACAAGCCCAACAAGCCCGACAGGCGGTGTCCCAAGCGGCCAGTCAGGCGCGTGACACGATCGGCCCGCAGCCAGCGGCGCCGGTGGCCGCGGCGGCCAATGCGGCCAGCGGTCGCTTCGTGGTGCAGCTTGCCTCGCTGCCATCCCGTGCGGCGGCCGATCAGACCTGGTCGCGGGTGTTCAGCCGCTATTCGGGCCTGCTCAGCGGTTACACGAAAGATATTCAGACGGCGGATCTCGGGGCGCGCGGCGTCTATCACCGCTTGCGGATCGGGTACTTCCCGACCCGCGATGCGGCGAACCGCCTGTGCCAGTCTCTCAAAGCACAAGGCCAGGACTGCCTCGTGCAGACCCGCTAAGCGGACCGGCACTCTGACCTGACGGAATGGAAAGGCGCGCCATCATCGGCGCGCCTTTTTTTGGTGAGACATCAGGGGATCGGTCAACGGACCGCTTGCAGCAAAGGGCGCATGAGCATGACTGAGACGGCGGTGATTTTCGGATGCGCGGGTGAGCGTCTGACCACGGAGGAAAAAGCCTTTTTCGCCGATGTTCAGCCATGGGGATTCATCGTCTTTGCCCGCAATTGTGTGTCCCGGGAGCAGTTGACGGCTCTGACTGCGGAACTGCGGGACGTTGCGGGCCGCGAGACGCTGCCGATTCTGGTCGATCAGGAAGGGGGGCGGGTGATGCGCCTGCGCCCTCCCGAATGGCCGGCCTTTCCGCCTGCGGAGACTTTCGCGATCCTGCATGACAGCGATCCGGCACTGGCACGCGAGGCGCTTGGTCTTGCCATGGGACTGATGGCCAACGAGCTCCTGGCGGTTGGGCTGACAGTGAATTGCGTGCCGGTGATGGACGTGCCCGTGCCCGGCGCCCATGGGGTCATTGGGGACCGCGCCTATGGCTCGGATCTGGCGGTGGTGCAGGCGCTGGGTGGTCTGGCGGGGCGGGCGCTGCTGGCCCATGGCGTGTTGCCGGTGATCAAGCATATTCCTGGCCACGGCCGCGCGCGGGTGGACAGCCATGACAGCCTGCCCGTGGTGGAGACCGCCCGTGCCGCTCTTGACGCTCTCGACTTCGCCGCTTTTGAACCGGTGGCGGATCTGCCGCTGGCGATGACCGCCCATGTAGTCTACGAGGCGGTGGACCAGTCCGCACCGGCCACATTGTCCGCGGCCGTCATTGGCGATGTGATCCGGGGACAGATCGGCTTTGACGGCCTGCTGATGACCGATGATCTGTCCATGCGGGCATTGGATGGCACATTCGCCGAGCGCACGCGTGGATCCATCGCGGCCGGTTGCGACATGATTCTTCATTGTAATGGTGACATGGGCGAAATGGTCGAGGTTGCGGCCGCCGCGCCGGTGCTGGATGGCGCCGCCGCGCGGCGGGCTCAAGCGGCCCTGTCCCATCTTGAGCCAAAATCGCGCGAAGCGTTCGACGTGGAGGCCGCATGGGATAGACTGGGCGTGATTCTTGAGCCTAACGCTTGAGAGATTTGCCTCGGGCCCACTCGCAACACGGCCGTCCTTTTATGATCGACGACGACTTGCCTTCTCCGCCGCCGCAGGATGGCGATCCCTCGGAATTCGATACCGGTGCGCCTGAGCGCAAGCCGTCGGATCCGGATGTGTTGATTGTCGATGTGGACGGGTTTGAAGGGCCGCTTGATGTTCTGCTGACCCTGGCCAAGACCCAGAAAGTGGACTTGGCCAAGATCTCCATTCTGGCGCTGGTCGAGCAATATCTGGCGTTTATTCACGAGGCCAAGCGGCTGCGTCTGGAGCTGGCGGCGGACTATCTGGTGATGGCGGCGTGGCTCACCTATCTCAAATCAAAGCTGTTGCTGCCGGATCCGGAGGATGAAGAGGAAGGGCCGACGGGCGAGGAACTGGCGAGCCGCCTTCAGTTCCAGCTTCAGCGCCTGGAGGCCATGCGCGAGGCGGCAGCAAAGTTGATGGCGCGCGACCGGCTGGGGCGCGATGTGTTCGGGCGCGGCAGTCCCGAGCCCATCCGTGTGCTGTTGATGGCGCAGTACAAGGACACGCTCCAGGATCTGCTGAAGGCCTATACCCGGCAGCGGACCCGGAGCATTGAGGTGCGCTATGCGCCGGAGCGTCCGCAGGTTTATGCCATTGAGGAGGCGCGCCGGCGTATTGAGTCCATGCTCGGGGCCATCGGCGATTGGAGCAGTCTGGAGACCTTCCTGCCTGATACGCCGCTCGACGCGGAAGACGCGCCGCGCAAACGCCGCTCCCATCTGGCCAGCACGTTCACCGCCACGTTGGAACTCGTGCGCGACGGGGTGATGGAAGTGCGCCAGCTGCGTTCTTTTGGCCCCGTCTATGTGCGCAAGCGCGATCCCGAGAGTACGGCCCCGCCCGTGCCGGAGAGCGGTGGTGATCTCATTCCCTTTCCGGGCCCAACGCGTCCGGATGCTGACGAAAGTGATACCCCATGACGACCCCTGACATGGATCACGATCCGGTGGATCCGGATCAGGCCCGCGTTCTGCACGACGAGCCCTTTGGCGAGGGCGGCACGCCCGACGAGCGCGCGGACGGCGCGCCGGACCCCGCCGCAGACCCCGCGCCAGAGGGGGCCAGTGAGGATGATGTGGCCCAGGATGATCTCGCGGCCGAGGAGACCTCGCAGGAGGACCAGGACGGCGCCGATGCCAACGACCCTAACGAGGCGTCGGACGATGAGACGGAGGCAGAAGACGCCGCGTTCGAGGATGGTGATCCCGACAGACCCGATGAGACGGATGGTGACGAGACGATGGCGGCGGGCGAGGCTGAAACGCCTGTCGCCCACCCGGCGGCGGCTTTCGATCAGGCGGACTTAACACGCATGGTGGAAGCAATCTTGTTTGCCTCCGCTGATCCGGTCCCGGAGAAAGAGCTGGCGTCGCGCTTACCCAAGGGCACCGATCTCAAAGCGATGCTGGCGGATATCCAGACCCTTTATGAGGGACGGGGTGTGACCCTGGTAGAAGTCGCGGGTCAGTGGATGTTCCGCACCGCGCCGGATATGGGCTTCCTGCTCACGAAAGAGCGGGTTGAGCCGCGCAAGCTGTCGCGCGCGGCCATTGAGACGCTGGCCATCATCGCCTATCACCAGCCGGTGACGCGAGCGGAGATTGAAGAGCTGCGCGGTGTTACGGTCTCCAAGGGCACGCTCGACGTGCTTCTGGATGTGGGGTGGGTGGGGATGCGCGGGCGCCGGCAAGTGCCCGGACGGCCCATCACCTATGGAACCACCACAGCTTTCCTGGAACATTTTGGCCTCGCCGCGGTTACGGATCTTCCGGGCATGGAGGAACTCAAAGCTGCGGGCCTTTTGGACTGGCGCCTGCCGCCGGATTTCTCAGTTCCCGCTCCCAAGCCCGACGGCCAAGGAGAGGGCGACGGCGATTTCTCCGAAGATGAGGAGGACACCGGGCTGGAACCGTCGGCGGAAGAGTTGGCGGAGGCAGCCGCCATGTCCGAGGACGAACTGTTTCAATCCTCCGACGAGGAGGATGACCCCGACGCAGAGGGTGAGGCAGAAGCCGAGAGCGGACGTGAAACTGGGGACGATCCGCCGCGCTGATGAGCCCAGGGCCGCGCGGCTATGCGTGAGCCATTCAAGGCAGGAGAGCGCGGATGGGGATGCAGTGCGAGCAGCAAGCAGCGCAGCGCATGGCGCTGCGGCTCGCTTATAGTGGCTTTCTCGAAGGACTGATCCCTCCTGGCTGTGCCGTCACAATCACGGGGCGGGCGCCACGTGTCCTGACGTCAGCCGGCGCCGTGCTGCGTGATCTCTTCGTGCGCGAGGCGGAGGGCGCGCAGACCTTGCATCTGACGGGGTGTGCCGCGGCGCAGTCGCTTGACGATCCACTGGCCTTTGCCGATAGGGCGTTGCGGGATTTTGCCCGCGCGACGCTCGGTCCGGCTTTCAGCACCGAGCGGTGGGATCGGGTGCTTGGGGAACTGGCAGACTCCTTGCGCAATGAGGTTCTGGCGACGCAGGCGCAGCAGGCGCTGTTTGCCAAGGTGTCGCCGGTCGACAATTTGCTCTGCTGGCTGAGCGAGGAGGGCAGCGGGCGGGATGCGCTGCTCTTACAGTTGGGCGCGTTCAGTGGCCATCGAACCCATCCCGCGACCAAGATGCGCCTGTTATTGGATCCCGCTGATCCCAGGCACGCTGTGCCGTTGAGTATCGCGCAGTCGCGCGCGTTTGCTCCTGAATTTGCGCCGGATGTGGCTTTACCGCTGCTGGCGGTCCGGGCCGCGCGGTGTACTACGCGGCTGAGTGCCAATCTCACCGGGACTTACACGGCGTATATGCGCCAGTCTTTTCCTCAAGCCTTTGCTGCTTGGGCGCAGGCCTGCGGGGAGGACGCGCCGGACTTACTGCCAATTCCGGTGCATCCGTTGCATTTGCCGCAACTGCGCCATCGCTTTGCGTGGGCTATGGTGGCGGGTGAGGTGCGGGAGGTGCCGGGTGCGCAGGTCGTGCAGCGGCCGACCCTGTCGCTGCGCACTTTGACGCCGGTCAGTCGCCTGGATGAACCGCAGATCAAGACAACGATCGCCATGCAGATGACCAGTGTCGTGCGCACGCTAGCGCCGGCACGGGCCTATAATGCCCCCGTCTTCTCTGACCTGCTGACCCGGATCGTGGCGCAAGACGATGATCTGTGTGCGGTCGTGCGGGTGGTGGAGGAGCCGGTCTCGGTCTATTGGGGACAGGATCCGGATCCGGGCCGTGGGGATTATCAAGACGGATATCACCTGGCAGCGGTGTTTAAGGCCAATCCGGCTGGGCTTGTGGCGGCGGATGAGCTGCGCTTGCCGCTCAATACTCTGTTCGCCGCCTCGCCCTTCGGTGCGGGGCGTATCCTGACGGATGTGATGCGGGCGTCGGGCGTGGATGGCGCGGCGACGGCGACAGCATTTGTGCGTTCTTATGCCCGTGTGGTGGCGGGCGCGGATATCGGCATGCTGGCGCGTTATGGCGTGGGGCTTGAGTCCCATCAACAGAATATCGACATGATCCTATCGCATGAGGGCGCGCCGCGAGCCTTGCTCTATCGGGATATCAATGGCGGTGTGGAGCTATACGCTCCCCTTCTCGCATTGAACGGGTATCATCCAGATCGCCAGTGTCATCCGGTGCGCAAGGGGCTGCATGACGCCTTGACCGTGCCGCTTCAGCAAACGGCTCATACGACGCTGGGGGCCCATCTGCTTCCGCTTGTCCATATCGTCGCCCATGCGTTTGATGTGCCGGAGCCGGATTTGTTTGGTATCATCCGGGATGAACTTGCTCTGGCGTTGGAGCATGTTCAGACACGACATGTCCCGCGTCTGCTCAGGCGCCTTAGCCCGGCCGAGGCAATGGAGGCGCGGGCGGTCTATGCTCAGGTTCTAGCCAGGATTGGCGATAACCTGTTGCGCCAGCCGTTACAGACAAAATGCTTACTGACCATGCGGGCGCTGCAATCCCAGCGCATGGTGTTTACAGGGGTTTCTAATCCGCTTCAGTCCAGCGTGCGGCGATAGCGCGAGAGGGCGATCAGGGTAAAGATCAGCATCAGGCCGACGAGCCAGAGGCATTCTACCCCCATCTCCGCCCAGCCATTTCCTTTCAACAGCACGCCGCGCACGATGCGCAGGAAATGCGTGATCGGCAGCGCCTCGCCAATGGCCTGCGCCCACCAGGGCATGCCGCGAAAAGGAAACATGAAGCCGGATAGCAGGATGCTGGGCAGAAAGTAGAAGATCGCCATCTGCACTGACTGCAACTGGTTCTGGGCCAGCGTGGAGAAGGTGAAGCCGACGCAAAGCTGCGCAGCGATGAACACGGCCGTGGTCCAGGCCAGCAGCACCAGGTCGCCCTCGGCCGGCACGCCGAACACGAAATAGCCCGCCCCCAGAATAATCCCCGCCTGAAGATAGCCCACCAGCACATAGGGCAGGATCTTGCCCACCATGACTTCCAAGGGCTGAACGGGCATGGAGAGTAGGTTTTCCATGGTGCCGCGTTCGGTCTCGCGGGTCATGGCCAGCGCCGTGAACATGACCATGGTCAGCGTCAGGATGACCCCGAGGAGACCCGGAATAATGTTCCACTGGGTGGAGATGATCGGGTTGTAGCGCTGATGCACGACGATGTCGAAAGCCGCAGACCCGGGCCGTAAAGCCAGTAACGGACCGTCCAGTTCGTGGCGGAGAGCGGTTGTGGTGAGCGTGGACAGCGCGCCCAAGGCGTTGCCGGTGGCGGCGGGGTCGGTCGCGTCGGCGGCGACCAGCAGGGCCGGGCTTTCGCCGCGCACCAGCGCACGCTCAAAGCCGGCCGGGATCTCTACGGCGAACTGAGTTACGCCGGCGGCGAGGGCCCGGTCGAAATCCGCCGTATCGCGAGCCACATGGGTGATGTCGAAATAGGCGGAGTTCTGAAGCGCCGCCACAATGGCGCGCACATGTGGGCCGTTATCGCCCACCAATAATGCCGTGGGCAGATGGGTGGGGTTCAGATTGATGGCATAGGCAAACAGGATGAGTTGCATCAACGGCACGCCGATCATCATAGCGAAGGTAACGCGATCGCGCAGCATTTGCAGGAATTCTTTGAGCAAAATGCCCGACAGGCGGCGCAGTGAAAACCCCATCACCCGTCCTCCGCCATATTATC
Source organism: uncultured Alphaproteobacteria bacterium (assembly GCA_964625525.1). Taxonomy (GTDB): domain Bacteria; phylum Pseudomonadota; class Alphaproteobacteria; order JAJFIK01; family JAJFIK01; genus CAZVEE01. The sequence continues at coordinate 15,288 of CAZVEE010000055.1, forward strand.
CGTATGCCCGGCCATCAGATGGATGAACACATCCTCCAGTGACGGGGCGCCCGGACGGATGGTCAGGTCGGGGACATCTCGATAGGGGGCGAGGGCGTGCTCCAACGCGGCGCGATCCGGCCCGCTCACATGCAGCGTCGTGCCGAAAGGCGCCACCATGGCAATGCCTGGCTCGGTCTCCAGATAGCGGGTGAGGCCACCAACACGAGGCCCACTGAGGATATAAGTGCTCAAGCCCGACTGCTCGATCACCTCGTCCACCGTGCCGCGCGCCAACATATGGCCATAGGACAAATAGGTGATCTCATGACAGCGCTCGGCCTCGTCCATGTAATGGGTGGAGACGAGCACGGTGATGCCGCGATGGGCCAGATCGAAAATCCGGTCCCAGAAGTCGCGTCGCGCCTTGGGGTCCACACCGGCGGTGGGTTCATCAAGCAAGAGCAGGTCCGGCTCCGGCAGCAATGCGGCACCGAGCGCCAGGCGTTGTTTCCAACCGCCGGACAATTGCCCCGCAAGCTGATGGCGCCGGCTGGTCAGGCCGAGCCAGTCGAGGGTCTCGCTGACGCGTTTGCGCGGATCCGCCAGCCGGTAGAGGCGGGCAACGAAGCTCAGATTTTCAGCAATCGTCAAATCTGTGTAGAGCGAAAAGCGCTGTGTCATATAGCCCACGCGCCGCTTGATGGCTTCGCTCTCGGTCAGGATGTCGTGACCGAGCGTGCGCCCACGGCCGCTGTCCGGGGTGAGCAGACCGCACAGCATGCGGATGGTCGTGGTCTTGCCGCTGCCATTGGGACCCAGAAAGCCATAGATCTGACCTTTGCGCACGCGCATGGTTAGCCCGTCCACCACCCGTTTGCCGCCAAAGGATTTGGAGAGATTCTCCACATCAATGGCGATGGCGTCATCGCTGCTGGCCGGGACGGCGTTCATGACGGCGTATCCTCTGAGGCCATCCGTATGGTGACCGGCTGACCGGGCGCCATGGCCAAGGGCTGGTCAGGGGTGGCTTCGACCCGAAAGACGAGACTGGCGCGTTCCTCCGGACTGAACAGAACCGGCGGCGTGAACTCTTCGCTGGCCGACAGCCAGTCGACGCTTGCGGTCAGGTCTGGGGGGCAGGCGGTGCAGGTCACGGTCAGGCGCGTACCCGGGGCAAAGCGCGCCCGGGCCGGTTCGGCGACGAAGAAGACGATGCGTCGGCGCTCCGGCGGTAACAGGCTCACCACTGGCCGGCCTGCGGGCACGATTTCGCCGGGGCGGAAGAACACCTCCTGGATGAGGCCAGCGGCCGGGGCGCTGATGGCTCGCCGGGCGAGGCGTTCTTGGGCTTCTTTCAGCGCGGCGTCGGCGGCTTCGACGGCCGCTTGAGCCTGTTCGATCAGTTGGATGCGGGCGGACAGGCGGGCGGTGGTGATGTCTCGTTCGATCTCGGCGAGCGCGGCGAGGGCCCGATCATAATCCGCCTGCGCTGTATCCAGGCGTGCCTGGGAAACGAAACCATCGGCGAAGAGTTGGCGCACGCGTTCCAACTCGGCGGCGGCCAGATCCCGATCGGCCTCGGCCCGGCGCTTGCGGGCCAGGCGCACTTCGATTTCTTCTGGCCGCTGCTGTTCGGCGAGCAGGTTGGCGAGCCCGGCCTGCGCCTCGGCCCGGCGCGCGCGGGCGTGATCGCGCGCGGTCTCGAACAGGGTGGCGTCCATGGTGAAGAGCGGGGCGCCGGCCATGATGGTCTCCCCCTGGGTCACATGCAGCGCGGCAAGGGGGCCCGCCTCTTCTGGGGCCAGCATGAGAAACTCGCCTTCCACATAGCCGTGATGACGGGGGGCCTCCGTCGTCGCCTCGCAGCCGGCGAGCATCAGGACAGACAGGCACAGTGCAGTGGCGGCGCGCATCATGGCACCCTCCTCAAGCCGTTGAACAAGGTGTCCAGATGCGCCTCGATCAAGGCGCTGGTTTCCAGATGCTCATAGGGGGAAAGCAGGCTGCGCCAGATGGCGCCCATGATCATTGGGGCAACCACGAGTTGGGGAAAGGTCTCCACCGCATTGGGGCGAAACTCACCGCGCGCCACGCCACGGGCCACGATCCGGCGCACCATGGCCATGCCGCGAGAGATCACTTCCCGGTGATAAAAGGCGGTCACCTCAGGAAAGGCCGCTCCCTCGGCGATGACCAGCCGCACAATGTCGCGCAAGTCGCTCTCGATCAGCCGCGTGCCGATGGTGCTGAGCATGACCCGAATGATGTCTTCGCTGGATCCCTCATAGCTCTCCAGCATGGCCTCGGCGGCGTTGAATTCGCTGAGCACGAACCCCCGCACGACGCCCTCGAAGAGCGCCTGCTTATTCTCAAAGTGAAGATAAATAGTGCCTTTGCCGACGCCTGCGGCTTGAGCAATGTCCTCGAGACGGGCCGCGGCAAAGCCCTTGCGCGCGAAGGTCTCGCGGGCCGCGGCGAGGATGGCTGTCAGCTTGGGATTGGGTGGTGTCGATGTCGTGGTCATGGCTTTAAGCCTATGACTGACCAGTCAGTCAGTCAAGAGCGATGTGCGGCGTGATGGCCGAGCCTCTTGCATTTCATTCTCAGGTGCTGAGTTTAGGGGCGGACGAGACACGCCGGCATAACGGCCATTCAAAGGACAGAGCATGGGCTTAGGCGCACCCAGAGTGGTGCTCGACGCGGTCAGTCGGCGGTTTGGCGCGCTGGAGGCGGTGCGGGAGGTCTCGCTAGACGTGGGCGCGGGAGAGGTTGTGTGCCTGCTCGGGCCGTCGGGTTGCGGCAAATCCACGACTTTGCGCATCGTGGCGGGGGTGGAGCGGCAAAGCACGGGGCGGGTGCTCATCGATGGGCGGGAAGTGGCCGGACCGGGTGGATTTGTCCCGCCGGAGGGGCGGGGCATCGGCCTCATGTTTCAGGACTACGCCTTGTTTCCCCATCTGAGTGTGGCGGAAAATGTGGCTTTCGGGCTGACGCATCTCGGTCGGGCGGCCCGCGACGCGCGCGTGCGGGCGGTGCTGGCGCAGGTGCATATGGAGCGCTTCACCGAGCGATATCCCAGCGTGTTGTCCGGCGGTGAGCAGCAGCGCGTGGCGCTGGCGCGGGCGCTGGCGCCGGCCCCGGGGGTGATGCTCATGGACGAGCCGTTCTCCGGTCTTGATGTGCCCAAACGCGACCGCATCCGGGATGAAACCTGGCAGGTGCTCAAGGACATTGGCGCGGCAACCCTGCTCGTCACCCATGATCCCAAGGAGGCCATGCGGATGGCCGATCGCATCGCGCTCATGCGGGCCGGGCGGATCGTGCAGCTCGGCCGCCCCGATGAAATCTACAATGCGCCGGTGGACGCGGCGGCGGCGGCGTTTTTTTCCGACCTCAACGTCTTTAACACAAGGCTCGTGAAGGGTGTGGCCCATACACCCTTGGGTGCGGTGAGCACAGCGGATACGCGCGCCTGGCCCGATGGCACGGTGGTGCAGGTGATGGCCCGGCCCCATGCGGTTATTTTGGACGCCCAGGGCGCGGCGGGTGGGGTGCCGGCACGGGTTAGCCGTTCTGTGCTGCTGGGCCCGGAGAGCCTGGTGGAGGCGGTGCTGGAGCGGCCTAAGGCGGATCTGGTGCGGTGTCTTGTGCCCGGTACTGTTTTGCCGGCACCCGGTGAGGTTGTGTCTCTGCGTGTCGCGCCGGAGAATTTGTTTGTTTTCCGCGCTGACGCCTAGGCCGTCACACGGAGCCCGCATTGCAGGAAAGCCCTGACTTTGCCATGATCCCGTCGCGCAGGCGCGGTACGGTCCTCCCTAGAGACTGAAGCGCATACGTGGCGGACGAGTAGCCGCTGGCACGAGACCACGCGGCGCCCCAGATGCCGCACGCAGGAGAATGAGACCATGGTCAGTTTCTGGCAGATTGCCATTATCGTGGTGCTGGTCGTGCTGCTGTTCGGCCGCGGCAAGATTTCCGATTTGATGGGCGACGTCGCCAAGGGCATCCGCAGCTTTAAGAAGGGCATGTCCGACGACGATGCCAAAGCCGCCGATCAAAACGCGGCGCCGCAAGCCATTGATCAGACCGCGATCGATCAAACGGCCGAGGACACGGTGACCCGCCGCGACGCCGCTGGCCACGATACGGCGCCGCGGGCGTAAACGCCTCCGCCGTTCTGCGGGACGCGCTATGCGGTCCTGATCCGCTGGCTCGCCCGCCCTTCGCCTTCTTTGTCGTTGGAGGTCCGCACTCCCCATGCCCTCGCTCGGCGCGTTTGAATTGCTGGTGATCGCTATTGTGGCAATTATCGTGGTGGGTCCCAAGGACCTGCCGAAGCTGTTGCGCTGGGCGGGGCAGGCGTTCCGGCAGGTGCGGGGGCTGGCACAGGACTTCCACGACAGCATGGACGATTTGGCGCGCGAGTCTGAACTGGACGAGTTGCGCAAACAGGTTGAGACCATGCGCCAGCAAAACATGCTGAGCGATGCCAAGGGCGCGGTGAGCGAAGTGGTCAATCCGCTCACGGGTCAGAGCATGGATATCACCGGCGGTGCGGCCAAATCGGCGGCGGCGAAACCGGCTTCGGGTGCTGTGTCGCCGGATTCTGTGTCCCCTGCGACTTTATCTCCTGCGGCCGTGGCCGAAGACAAGCCGACCGCGGCCGCACCGGCGGCGACATCAGAGCCGGCCCGTGAGCCGGTCAAGACCGGTGAGGCGGCCTCCTGAAATGGGTCCCGACATGAACTCGGACGCTCCCCACGATCCCGTCGAGGACAGCCGCGCGCCGTTGATGGATCACCTGTATGAGCTGCGCGATCGGCTGGTGCGGGCGCTTATCGCCATTGGCATCGCCGCGGCCCTCTGCTTCTACTTCGCCGAGGATATCTACCATTTTCTGGTGGAGCCCTTCGTGTCGATCCTGCCGGAGGATCAGGCGCGCGAGATGATCTTCACGGCGCCGCAGGAAGCCTTTTTCACCTATATGTGGGTGGCGATTTTCGCTGGGATTTCCTTGTCCTTTCCCTATGTGGCGGCGCAAGTCTGGTTTTTTGTGGCGCCGGGTCTCTATTCCCAGGAAAAAGGCGCGATCCTGCCCTTCATCCTCGCGGCGCCGATCCTGTTCGTGCTGGGGGCGGCGCTCGTCTATTACTTCATTATGCCCATGGCCATGACCTTCTTCCTCGGCTACGAGACCGTGCCGGGCGAGGGACCTATTGCCATTCGCATGGTGCCAAGGGTCAGTGAGTATCTGACCCTGGTCACGACTTTGATGCTGGCCTTTGGCTTTGCCTTTCAACTGCCGGTGTTATTGACCCTGCTGGGGCGGGCGGGCTTCGTGACGGCGGATATGCTGCGGTCCTCGCGCAAATACGCGATCGTGGGGATTTTCGTTGTGGCGGCTTTCCTCACCCCGCCCGATCCCATGAGCCAGATCGGTCTCGGCCTGTCGATCATGGCGCTTTATGAGCTGTCCATCCTCTCCGTCGCGTGGATCGAGCGGGCCCGGGCCCGGCGCGAGGCGGAAGAGGAAAGCGCCGTCTGAGCCGCCGGTTTCACCGCCGTACAGTCCCGCGCCGGCCTGGCCCAGGCAATTCGGGCCAGGCCATGGACGCTGTGACGGCAGCGTCGTATAGCTGTGCCCGACAAGAGCGGCACGAGTCGCGTGCCGCCGGAAATCGAGCAGACCGGCCATGTTGGACATCAAATATATCCGCGAAAACCCACAAGCGTTCGACGCGCGCCTCGCCAAGCGGGGGCTTGATCCGCAGTCGGAGAAAATCCTGGAGCAGGATGCCCGCCTGCGTGCGATCATCAACGACACGCAAGCCGCCCAGACCGCGCGCAATGACGCCTCTAAAAAGATCGGCCAGGCCAAGGCCAGCGGCAGCGAGAGCGAGGCGGCGGCGCTGATCGAGGATGTGGCGCGGCTGAAAGCGAAGATCCAGGCCGGTGAAGACGCGGAGCGGGCGCTGACCGCCGAGATCGAAACCATGCTGGCGGCGCTGCCCAACCTGCCGGCTGACAATGTGCCCGTGGGCGAGGACGAGGCGGGGAATGTGGAGCGCCACCGGGTGGGCGAGCCGCGCGCGCTGACTTTCGAGGCTCAGGAGCACTGGGCGCTCGGCGAGGCGTGGGGGACCATGGATTTCGAGACGGCGGCGAAGCTGTCGGGCTCGCGCTTTGTGGTGCTGAAAGGCGAGCTGGCGCGGCTGGAACGGGCGCTCGCCAATTTCATGCTCGATATTCACACCACCGACTTCGGCTATATGGAAGTCGCGCCGCCGCTGCTGGTGCGCGACGACGCGGCCTATGGCACGGCGCAATTGCCGAAATTCACGGATGATCTGTTCCATACGGAAGATGGCTTCTGGCTCATTCCGACGGCGGAAGTCTCGCTGACCAATCTGGTGCGCGAAGCCATTCTGTCGGAAGAGGAACTGCCGCTGCGTATGACGGCCTACACGCCGTCATTCCGCCGCGAAGCGGGGGCGTCCGGCCGGGATCAGCGCGGCATGATCCGCCTGCATCAGTTCCCGAAAGTGGAACTGGTCAGTGTCACCACGCCCGAGGAGTCGGACGCGGAACATGAGCGTATGTTGGGCTGTGCCGAGGAAATCCTAAAGCGCCTCGCCATTCCCTACCGGGTGATGACCTTGTGCACGGGTGATATGGGCTTTCAGTCCACGCGCACCTATGACATCGAGGTCTGGCTGCCCGGGCAAAAGCAGTACCGGGAGATTTCAAGCTGTTCGGTCTGTGG
>CAZVEE010000056.1:0-8544 GCA_964625525.1 uncultured Alphaproteobacteria bacterium
AGCGCTACAAGGCGCTGCAGGATATCATCGCGATCCTGGGCATGGACGAACTGTCCGAAGAGGACAAGCTGACTGTGGCGCGGGCCCGGAAAGTGGAACGTTTCCTCTCCCAGGCCTTTGACGTGGCGGAAGTGTTTACGGGTTTCCCCGGCATCCGGGTGGACATCAAGGACACGGTGGCGAGCTTTAAGGCGCTGTGTGCCGGTGAGTTCGATCACTTGCCGGAAGCGGCCTTCTACATGGTCGGCACCATTGAGGACGCGCAGAAAAAAGCCGCCGAAATGGCCAAAGAAGCCTGATCACGCCCGCTGGACTGAATTCGAGGACTGCTGAACGATGGCTGAGCCGCTGCAATTCGATCTCGTGTCGCCAGAGCGCCTGGTGCTGTCGCAGCAGGTGGACGGCGTGGTGGTGCCGGGGGAAGCCGGCGATTTTACGGTGCTCGCGCGCCACGCCCCGTTGATGTCCACCTTGCGTCCTGGGGTCATTGAAGTGCTGGGCTCGGGCGTGGATCATGCGCGCATTTTCGTGGGCGGCGGTTTTGCGGAAGTCACCCCGGCGGGCCTAACCGTGCTCGCCGAGGATGCCGTTCCCATGACTGAGTTGGACGTGGCGGGGCTCGACCAACGGATCCGCAATCTCGAAGAGGATGTGGCGGACGCACAGGACGATGAGGCCCGGATGCGGGCGAGCGATGAGCTCTCGCATCTGCGCCAAATCCGCGCCTCGCTCTAAGGGTGTGGTCTGCGCTTAGGGACCCTGGTTCCGGAAATCAGGGTCTGCGTCTTTTGGATCGCGAAACCTAACCCTTTGGGGGAGGCCTTTTCGCGATCGCCTTGCGCCTTTCTCGCCCCACTCCCGTTTGAGTCCCTTGCTCCAGCCGCGGCGACAGCGCCATGGTGCACGGGCACTATGGCGCATCTGGGATCGGCGCGGAAAAAGCCCATATGGTGTTGAGTTTGCCTTGCATGAAGGCTATCGAACTCTGCTTGGTGGGGGTGGTTTCGGCGTAACGGTGGGGAGAGGGCAATGCTCGGACTGTGGACCTTGGATGATGTGGAGTGGGACAAATTCGACCGCTCAAAGGTCGATGACGAGACCCTGCGCTCTGTAAAGGCTGCGGCCCTGGTGGAGTTCAACGCGGCCGATTATGTGGACTACCTCAGCAAGGTGTTCCACGACGACGCGGAAATGCTGGAAGCGGTGCGTCAATGGGGCGAGGAAGAGACGCAACATGGCCGGGCGCTGGGGCGCTGGGCGGAGATGGCGGACCCGACATTCTCGCTTGATGATGCTTTTGCGCGCTTCCGGGCGGGCTACCAGATCCATGAAGGGGCGGATGAATCCGTGCGCGGCTCGCGCGCCAAGGAGATGGTCGCGCGCTGTGTGGTGGAAAGCGGCACCTCCACCTTCTACATGGGCATGCGCGATGAGATGGAAGAGCCGGTGCTGCGCCAGATCGCCGGTCTCATTTCAGCCGATGAATTCCGCCACTATCGCCTGTTTTACGAAGCCTTCCTGAAATATGAGCCAGTTGATAAGCCGAGCTTCTTTTCGCGCTTGTGGATCGCGTTAACGCGGGTCCAGGAAGCGGAGGATGACGAGCTGGCCTTCGCCTATTACTGCGCCAATGTGGCCCCGGACGAGGAAAGCGGCACGCCCTATGACCGGGATGCCTATTCCAAGGCCTATAGCCGGGGGATTTTGCGCTTTTATCGCTGGCCCCATCTGCGCAAGGCGGTGGCCATGGTGGCCAAGGCGGGTGGCCTGAAGCCGACCGGCTTGGTGTCGCGGGCGCTCGCCCAGTTCATCTGGTGGGCACTGACAGTGCGCAGTGGTGTGAAGGGGGCGGCTGCCTGAGGCGGCGTCATCCGCGTCCCTTGACTTGAAAGCGGCTCCATCGTTGTTTTGATCGCGGCTTTTCGGGTGGACAAGTGCACGTCCTTTTCCTGAAAGCGCTTGAGAACAGAAAAGCGCGCCACCCGGCTGGGCAGCGCGCATTTTTGTTGGCGTGCGGATGAGGATTACTCTTGGGCGGCTGCTTGCTGCTCGGCAATCCAGGTTTCGATGATCTCTTCCAGCAGCGTCAGCGGCACCGCACCATCAAGCAGCAGCGCGTCATGGAACGTGCGGATGTCGAAATCGGCCCCCAGGGCCTCTTCGGCCCGGGCGCGTAGGTCCTGAATCTTGATCTGACCAATTTTGTAGGCCAGCGCCTGCCCCGGATAGCTGATGTAGCGGTCCACCTCGGCGCGGATATTGGCTTCGCTGAGGGCGGAGTTTTCCAGGAAGCAGGCTTCGGCCTGATCACGTGGCCAGTTGTACCAGTGGATGCCTGTGTCGGCGACGAGGCGGCAGGCCCGCCACATCTCGTATGACAGCATGCCGAACACCTCATAGGGCGTTTCGCAGGCCCCTATTTCCGTGCACAGAGATTCCGTATAAAGAGCCCAGCCCTCGATATAGCTGATGAAGCGCAGGCGCTTGCGGAACTCGGGCACGTCTTCCAGTTCTTGGGCCAGAGCAATCTGATGGTGGTGGCCCGGGACCCCTTCATGAATGGTCAAGACGGGGATCTCAAACAGAGGGCGAGACGGTAAGTCCGTGGTGTTGACCACATAATTGCCCGCAATACCATTCACCGGATCCCCGGGCTGATAATAGGCCGTGGTGCTGCCCTCTGCGACCGCGTCTGGCATGGGGATAACGCCATAAGGCAGGCGCGGCAGGGTCATGAAGAACTCGGGCATCACGCGATCAAGCTTTTTGGCGACATAAGCGTTTTCGCGCATCAGTTGGCCGGCAGTGGTGGCGTAGAACTGCGGATCCTCGCGCAGGAAAGCCTGGAAATCGGCAAATGTACCGTCAAAGCCGATCTCTTCGATGATGGCTTCCATCTCGCCGCGAATACGGACCACTTCGCGCCGGCCCGTTTCGTGAATTTCCTCCGGCGTCAGATCAAGCGTCGTGAAGCTGCGTGCAAGAGCGCGGTAGTAGTCTTCGCCTCCGGGGACGGAGCGTATGGCGAGGGCCTCGCGGGCGGCCGGCAGGTACTCATCGCGCATGAAGGCCGCAAGACGTTCATAGGCCGGCAGGACCGCCTCGGTGATGGCCTGTTCGCCCGCCGCCTGAATGCGCTCACGCGTATCGGCGTCCCAGGTATCGGGCAGAGTGTTCAGCGGGCCGAAGAAAGCAGTCTCGCGGGCGTTACCCTGGCTCAGGGTTTCGGCCTGAGAGAGCACCTGACGCGCGGTGATGGCGGGCTGGGTCCAGCCGGTCTCAATGGCACGACGCAGATTGGCGATGTTGTCCTCGAAATAGCGCGGCACGTCATTCAGGCGCGCCACCCAGGCCTCGGCGTCATCCGGGGTGCGGATCACCGTGCGAAAGGTGAGGCTCAGCGGCATCTGATGGAAGCCGAAAATGGATGAAAAGCCGATGCGGCTGGTATCAAAGCTATCGAGCGCGGCCCGATCAGCAAGCATCGCTTCGAGCACGGCCAAGTTCAACTGTTCCGTCCGCGACAGGTCAGATGCGTCAATGGCGCGGGCGCGGGCCAGAAAGGCGGAGACCTGTTCCAGGCGCTGGGCGTCCGCTTCCGGCGTCACGTCGGGCAGGCGACGCAGGGCCTCCCGATCACCAAGGCGGCCAGCTTCGATGGGATCTTCAGACCGTTCAAAGGCCTCCACATCCGTGATGAGGGCGTCGAGGTCCTCGGCCGGGCCGGCCCAGGCGGGCCCGCTCAAGGCCGTCAGGACCAGGAGAGAAGACAGCAGGCGTTTCATGATGGTGTCCCCTAAAATATGGCAATGATTGAATTTGGATGACACGCATCACGGAGCCGGGGCGGCATCCTCCGCCTCGGCGGCGGCTTCGGCCGCCACCTGCGCCACCGGCGTGGCAATAGACCATTGATGGCCGAAGGGGTCACGGATGGTGCCGAAGCGGTCGCCCCAAAACATGTCCGTGACCGGAAAAAGAACAGTGGCGCCATTGTCCACGGCTTTCACCACCGTGTCGTCCACATTGGCGACCTTGATGTGCAAGGTCACCGGCGTGCCGCCGATGCTTTCGGGCGTGGAGGACTGGCCGTCTGCCATTTCGGGAAAATCATCCGACAAATAGATCTGGCCGCCATTGATGGCGAGTGTGGCGTGGATGAGCTTATCCAATATCTCGTGCTTCTGCGTGAACAACACTTCCGCACCAAAGGCTGCTTCATAAAAGGCGATGGCGGCCTTGGCGTCAGACACGGTGAGATAGGGTAGAACGCCGGGCGGCGTTGCAGGCATTTCGGCCATGGCGGGGCTCCCTTAACTGGTTCGGGCCCGACTCACCAAGCCCGTTTCAGCCGAGGGTAAACCGGCAGGGGGGTGCGGTCCAAGGATGATGGCGGCGGCTACCAAGGGCCTCGTCGAGGCCGTGCTCGGTGAGCCAGCGGGCAGTTTGCTGCGCGACCGTTTCCCAGCCGGGTTCTCCGATCAACCAGTGGCTCATGCTCGGCCATTCCCAATAGGTGGCCCGTTCGCGATACCGCGTTGCGATCCGGCGCACGGTGGCGGGCGGGTTCACCCGGTCGTCGGTGCCTGCCATACACAGAACCGGGCAGCGCACATCCCGAGCGTGCACGGTGCTGGTGCGCATGGGATCGGTGGGCCAATGCAGCGTTTCGAACATGGCCCGCCCGGATTCCGGTCCGAAGCGGGCGAAGACGCTGGCTTGGACCCGAGGCGGCAGGCGATCAAGCGCATGCTCCGCCGTGATGTGATAGTTCGGCCAAAGCGGCTGTTCCCAGAAGGTGCCTCCGCCCAAGAAGAACAGCCCCTGAGCAGCCAGGACTTCAAATGTCGTGGAGGGCAGGACGCCCCAGGGCGGGCTTGGCGCCAACAGCACGAGCGCGCGGCCATGGCCCCGGGCTGCCAGCATCTGGGCCAGCAAGCCGCCCAAGGAATGCCCCATCAGGATGGGGTCTTCATCCAGACCAAGCAGCAAGGCCTCCAGATCGGCGGCATAGTCCAGGAGGCTTGTGGTCCCCAGCGCCGGATCGGGTTCTTGATGGGCCGTGCGGGTATGATGGCGTAGATCCGGGGTCAGCACTTGGTGCCCCGCGGCTTCGAATGGACGGCGAAAATCATCCAGAGCCCAGCCGCCGCAGAAGGCGCCGTGCAGCATGACGATCGGTGTTTTCCGCGGCTGCGCCATGGCTTATCCGGCGCTTTCGGCCAGACGGCGGGCGATGGGCCGAAACTCCGCCACCACGCGTTCATAGACCGGGCGTTTGAAGGGAATGATGAGATCGGGCAGAGAGGTCAGCTCCGTCCAGCGCCAGATATCGAATTCCGGCTCATGGACGTGCAAATCGAAACCATCATCCGTGCCAGTAAAAAGCAGGGCGAACCATTTCTGGCGCTGGCCACGATGGGTGAAGCGCTTACGGCGGATCACCGCCTCCGGCAGGTCGTAAGTGAGCCAGTCTTCGATCTCTCCGATGATCTGCGCGTCGCGTGTGCCCGTTTCTTCGTGCAGTTCACGGAAAACAGCGGTGCGGGGATCCTCGCCAGGGTCGATGCCGCCTTGCGGCATTTGCCAGCGATGGGACTCGGTCGCTTCGTCGCCGTCGGCTTTGCGCCGGCCGGTCCACACCAGGCCTTGCCGGTTGAACAGGGCGATGCCGACGCACGGCCGGTAGGGAACGTTGCTCAGGTCCAAGGGCTCCTCGTCAATGCTCATGGGGTGCGGGGCTCCTGGTTTGAGGCTTTCATAGACAAACTGGATCAAGGCCGGCCTGGAACGGCAAACGCCGGACCGAGGGGGCGGTCCGGCGTTGCCAGTCATGATGCGCGACCGACGGGCGCGCTTGCAGCGTGCTTAGCGGCTGGCGCGCAAGTCGCTCGCGCGCTGGCTGTTGAGGGTGATCCCGCGCAGGATCTGCAGGGCCCGCTCCAACTGGCGGTCGAGATCCTCGTCTTCGGCCTCCGCTTCGGGCGCTTCGTCTGCGCTGTCGTCCGGGGTGGCTGGGGTCTCGTCCGGGGTAGCCGGGGTCTCTGGTTCCGGTTGCGCTTCGGGGTCAGGCGTCGCCGACACATCTTCGTCCTGGGCGTCTTCGCCTTCGGCCGGCAGGTGACCGGTCAGATCCGCCTCAGAGCGGCGGCGGCGCGCATCTGCGCCATCGGCCCGGTAGGCCACTTCGATATCCGGCTCAATGCCGCGCGCCTGAATGGAGCGGCCCGACGGCGTGTAGTACTTCGCCGTGGTCAGGCGCAGCGCCCCGTTGGCTCCCCCATTGAGCGGGATGACCGTTTGCACCGAGCCCTTACCGAAGGACTGGGTCCCCAACACAATGGCGCGGCGCTGATCCTGGAGCGCGCCGGCGACGATCTCCGAGGCCGAGGCCGAGCCGCCATTGATGAGCACGATCACCGGCAAGCCATTGGAGAGGTCCCCGCGGCGCGCATTGAAGCGCTGAGTGTCTTCCGTATGGCGCCCGCGCGTGGAGACGATCTCGCCTTCATTCAGGAATAGATCCGAGACTTCGATGGCTTGGTTCAGCAGGCCACCCGGATTGTTGCGCAGGTCGATGACGAAGCCTTCAAGGCCGGGGCCCACCTCGCGCTGCAAGTCGCGAATGGCCGCGCGGGTGTTTTCTTCGGTATGCTCGTTGAAGGTGGTGATGCGGATATAGCCCACATTTTCTTCGGTGCGGAAGCGCACCGCCTTCAGCTCGATCAGGTCACGGGTGATGGTGACATCGAAGGGCTCGCGTTCGCCGTCGCGCACCACCGTGATGGTGAGGTCTGTGCCCGGGCGGCCGCGCATGCGGTCCACCGCTTCGCTCAAGGTCAGGCCCAGGATCGGCTCGCCGTCCAGATGGGTGATGTAATCGCCCGCTTCAACGCCGGCGCGGTCGGCCGGGGTGTCGTCCATGGGGGCAACGACCTTCACCACCCCTTCTTCCATGGTGACTTCGATACCGAGACCCCCAAACTCGCCGCGGGTCTGGATCTGCATGTCCTGGAAATTGCGTGGGTTCAAATAGCTCGAATGCGGATCCAGGCCGGCCAGCATGCCGTTGATGGCGTCCTCGATGAGCTGCTCGTCCTCTACCTCGGTCACATAGTCGGAGCGAACCTGCTCGAACACGTCGCCGAACAAGTTGAGCTGCCGGTAGGTCTCCGAGGAGGCCGCCGTCGCGTCGCCAGCCGGCAAGGCCAGGAGGCCGAACAGGCCGAGAGCGAGGGCGCAGGACAGACCAGTACGTTGCATGAGCCGTTTACCTTCTCTTCCGGGTCCCGGGCGCCGGCCCCGACATCCCCGTGAAACGGCGAGATCGGGGGAATGCGGCGGAGCCAGAGGGCCGTGTTCGTAGCGGAGTCCGCGTTAAAGTTTCAACAAGCCGCTTACCAACGGCTCTTTGCAGATCCCAAACCGCACCGGCTTAGCCGCTAGCGGGGCGGGTCCATTCAGTCAGCCAGGGAAGGGGGTCAACAGGACTCCCGCCGCGGCGCAGTTCGAAATAGAGCGTAGGGCCCAATGCGCCCGATTTAGGGCCATTCTCGGGTCCACCCCGGACGCTTGGGGTTTCGCTCGGTGTTTGAGGGGTCGAAAGGGACGCCAGTGCGGCCACGTTGCCGGAGGCCAAATCCCCCGAGGCAAGCCCATCGGCGGAGGCTTGCGCCGAGCGCGGGGCCGCGCCGGGTTCTCCGCGCGTGTCCGCCACTTGCTCTCTGGTGTTTGGCTCTCTGGTGTTTGGCTCGCTCATCTCTGGCACGACTGTGCCCATCCCCATCGCCCCAACGGGTTCCCCCGCCAAAAGCTCTTGTCCGACGACGCCATAGATGTGGTCCAGCCCCGTCAGCACGAAATGATACCCGTCTCCGGCCGCCAGGATCAAGACTTGCCCATAGTTTCTGTAGGGTTGAGCGAAGACCACCGTGCTGTCGAAGGGTGCAACGACCTGGGCGCCGGGGCGGGTGCGGAACGTGAGGCCCTCAAGCGCCGTGCCGGTCTCGTCCTCGTCGCCGAATTCTCCGATCAGGCGGCCCGCGACCGGAGGGCGCAGGCGGCCTTTGATGGCGGCCATTTGAGCCCCGGCAGGCGTGGTGTCATCACCGGAGTCGCGGGGTTTCAGGCGCGGTTGGGCGGCTGCGCCCTGGCGGGACAGCCGCTCCACGAGATCCCGTAAGGAGCGAGCCTCGTTGGAAAACCGGGCCACCCGGGCAGCCTCAATGGCGACAGCCACTTGAGCGGCTTTTTGCAGGCGCTCCTTCTCGGCCAGGAGACCGGCCAGATCGGCGCGCTCGCGGTCGAGGGCCTCGCGGGCGAGGCGCAAATCGTCGCGTTCGTCCTCGATGCGCACGCGCACTTGGGTCAAGGCTTCCAGTTCCTCGCCCAGTGCTTCGGCCTGTTCGTGAATGTCGGGGACCACGGAGCCAAGCAGCATGGCGCTGCGCGCCGCTTGCAGGGCGTCGTCGGGGCGCACCAGCAGGGCCGGCGGTCTGTTGCGTTCCATGGATTGCAGCGCCGACAGCACCGACACCAGCGCCC
>CAZVEE010000056.1:8554-11265 GCA_964625525.1 uncultured Alphaproteobacteria bacterium
AGTAGGCCGAGCCGCTCAGCCCCGCCCGGCGCCGGGCGTTGAAGCGATCCACTAGCGCGATTTCCTGGCGCAGCAGCGTGGCCAGCCGATCCTCCACCCGGGTCAGCCGGGCTTCGCGCCGCTGGACTTCTAAGGCCGCCTCAATGGACCGGGCGCGAATACGCGTCATATCCGCCGTCAGCCGGTCCGCATCCGCCTGATGGGTCTCAAGCCGGGTCTGGCTTTCCTCAAGGTCGCGTTCGATCCGCTCCAGCCGTTCCGCCGACACGTCATCGCCGGTCGTGCGTTGCGCATGCGCCGGCGGCAGCGCGCACGTCACCAGCACCGCGAGCGCCAGCCCTCGCAGTCCCTGCTTCGCCACCTGCCTTTTGCGTGCCCGCATCTGCACACTCGCATCCCAAACGGCCCGCGAATCACCACGCGCCACCCGAGCAGCCTACGGAACCCCCAGCCTGAGGTCTACTGAGGCCCAAATGAAGCCCCGCCGCCATGGCGCGAGGGCACTTGGGGCGGTTCAACGCGAGGGCGAAGCAAGCCGGCGGCCGCCGTCGCGAGGATGGCCACCAAGATGTAACCGACGAACACAAAAATGACCTGCAGTGCCCGGAAGGAAATCCCAATTGGGTATGTATACCAGAACGGGGCCTCAAGGGCGTAACGGATTGACCAGTGCTCACCCCGTGGTGTGGCGGTGTCTTGCGTTGACAGGTGAACGGGAAGCATCTGTATGGGAATAGATGGTGAGTATTTGAGTATCGAGCGCAGCCCATAGGGAGCCCAGTATGCCGGGTTGGGGATCTTCAGAACAGCGCTACGACAGTTTCCTGCATCACTCAGCATCCAGTATTTATCCACATACAGATCAAATGGTACCAGGCTGTCCACGGTATGAAGAAAGCTATTTGACCCCGGATATCCTTTGAGAGAAAGGTGCTCCTGATCATTGAGGACCCGATCGTTCGCGCCAATGAGAAAATCATGGCGCGTGCGCACCATATAGTTTGTGTAGTATTCTTCTTGTGCCGGAATGACGCATGATCTGGTGATAGTGTAAGGGTATTTGCCGATCCTGACTTGGTCGGTTTCTGTGTTCTCTTCGGTTGGGACCTGAGTGCCCGTCTGGTGTCGGGATGGTGTGTTGAGAGGTGTCCCGGTTTGGGGGGCGGCTTCCATGGGAGGCGGAGTGTCAGCGTTATGTTCGAAAGCCGTCGCGTGTTCAGCACTGTCAAACACCATCCATCCAAGCAGAAACCAAACGATCAAGACGAATGCTGCACGTAAGGGGCGGTAGCCGTAATACGTCATCACGCCATACCCAAGGTGCCAGAGCATGCCGCCGATGAAGATGAAGGCCTTCCGGAACAAAGTATACTGATTGCCACTCGGCAGGAGGCCGTCCTTGCCATACAAGGTGATACGGCGTCGTTTCGTGACGTCCACATCCTCGGCATAATCTGGGAGGCCGAGGCGCATATAGACCGTGAAAAGCTGGTCGTACAGCAGTGCGGGGGAATAGCCGTTCTGTTTGCCATCAAAGGGCGTGCGGTAGACCCTGTCAAACCACTCAATACGCTTAGACGGTTTGATGGGGACACCAGCAACCGCATCAATACGGTCATAAGAAAAACCATTGAGGTCGAGCCTGCCGGGCGCCGGCCAGCTCTCTTCACTGTCGCGCAAAGTCCCTACCGACAAAAAGCTTAGATCCATGAAACCGCCATCGTCGCGGTCTAAAAGGCGTTTGGTGTTTTGATGGTCGTCCCGTTTGGTGTTTTGATGGTCGTCCGATGGGCTGCGGCACTTCTGAAACCAGGGTTGTGACTGTGGGTCTGGCGCTGGTTCATTGGACTGCGTTGGATCGGCAGGTGGCTTGCGCGCAGCCGTATCATCCGGGTCCGCGGAATGGCCGAGGAAGATGGTGCCGGAAACCCAGGCTCGCCGGGCTTCCATCATAGATGGCAGGGCAATCGTTTGTGGAGGATGGAACTCTGGCGGCTCGACCTTAAATGTCGCGTGCAAATGCTCTCTCAGTGCGTCGAGAACAGTTTTGATCTGCGGCGAGGCCGAGCCATCCGTTGACGTGTTGGCCTCCCCCGGTTGCGCTAGAGACCAGAGCCAAAGCTCCAGATCATTGCCAATCGTGGCAGCGCGCATCCCAAGAACACCGTACAGGGCCGTGGATTCACGGATTTTCAGACTACGGCCAAAAGTCGAGCGCAGGAAGGAGAGAGCGATTTCGCCGTCATCCACACTGGTGAGATCGAAACCCGGAGCATGGCGGCGCCACCGGGTGTCATTTTTCTGTTCCTCACCTTTACCGGTCTGCTGCGGGCTCGTTGCCAAGTCATGGGCAATGAACACGGACCTTTTGACGTGGCAGGTACCACCCACATGGGCCTGCGTCAGCGCCGCCCCGCCGACGACCGTGCAATCGACAAAGTCCAGGTCGAGGCCGGCAGTGAGACTCTCGCCGAGAATAGCGTTGTCCGGCATGTGCTCATTGTGAAGAGGACCAATCACAGTGAGATTGCGGAGGGAGGCAAAGCCTCCCACGCTCGTTCCCGAAAGGTCCAGTTGCCCTTCGATCAGGACGGCATCTTTTTCGGCATCCGGTGTGCGGCCGCCCTCCGGATTACGCCCGATATCCAGGTTCTTGCTGACCTGCATCAACGTCGCCTCAATGGCCGTATAGCGAATGTCACGCGAGAGCT
>CAZVEE010000056.1:11365-21362 GCA_964625525.1 uncultured Alphaproteobacteria bacterium
CGTCAGCGGAACGGAT
Source organism: uncultured Alphaproteobacteria bacterium (assembly GCA_964625525.1). GTDB lineage: Bacteria > Pseudomonadota > Alphaproteobacteria > JAJFIK01 > JAJFIK01 > CAZVEE01. The sequence goes on from CAZVEE010000056.1 coordinate 11,382, forward strand.
ATGGGCGGCGCGGATTTCCAGCTGACCGTCGATTTTCATCCCGCTGAGATTAATGCCGCCATGAGACTGGAACAGAATTGGGCTCTTGGGCTGCTTCTCTGTATCATCTGTAGGGGGAGCACTGTTCTCGGATTGCGATGATGACTGCGGCTCCGTATTATCTGCCGGATGTTCGTATCGCACACCGAGGCGGACTGCGCCGTCAATATTGGCTCGGTCAAACCGAGCGGTATACGGATTGTCTAAGATATGCTGTCCGGCCAGAAACAGAGTGCAATCGCCAAAGCGAACATCATCATTGATATGAGATTCGACGAAACGCACTTCACCGAACGCTGTGAAGCCATTCTCCACTTGAAGGCCACGTTCGATGCGGGCGCCACGCCCGCCCACGGCGATACCCTGGTGAAAAGCGCCCGTTTGGAGTCTGTCGGCACCCGTAATGAAGGAAGGTTCACGACTTGAAAACCGAGTAGGCACCTCGTGATCGGCCGGCAGACTGCCGACTGCGCAGACACACGCGCCAAGGGCCACATGACCGCCGATATGGGCGTTTGTGAACAAAACAGCCCCCTGAATATAGACCGGGGGGAGAGTACCTCCTGTCCATGCTTCTTTCGGGTCCTCAGGGCCGAATGTCAGGCTGCCACCGATGGTAATCCGGCGCAGGATCAATGCCGGTCTTCCGCGCCCGGTAATGCCTGTGCATGCCTGACGACCGTTTTCAACAAAGTGGAAGGGTTGGACCGAGACGCCGCCCGTGATCGTCGCATCTTCCAGATTCACCGTACCGTTGATGATGGATCCCTGGATTTTGACGTCCGCGCCCACGGTGAGAAACGGTCCCCACAGCGCTGCCATGGGATCGTTTTCGCTCGAGGCTTCCCTGTTACCGCGTTCGCTCGAGATCGCGTCGATCTGACAGTGGATGATTCTCAGTTTGCGTCCGACTCGCACATTGTTCAGGTCCAGGGTGCCGCGGAAGTGGCTCCGAAAGGTTTCGTATGCCTTGGCTGGTTGGTTATCAGCCGTGGGCGGCGGAGGCTGTTGTGCGGCTGTCTCGGATTGGGCTGGTTGTGCTTGAATTCCGCCGGCCAGGCGCAGATCACCGCCAATGACGGTACCCGGGATGCGCAAGGCGAAACCGCGCGTGCGGCCGAACATGGTCGTCTCATTTGTGGCATTCCTCTGTTGCGCCACACCGTGAACGATGCAGCCGCCCCCTTTTTCGTTGTGTCCGAAGTAAATATCGCCATTGATGGTGGCCTTGCGTGCACGGATGCACCCCCACGCGTGAAAATCCCGAAACCGAAGGTCCTCTTGGATTTGAGCGTAATCTAGTAATAGCGAGCGATTGTCTGTCCCAAAGATCTTGACACTGTCGAAATGGACGGCGCCCCCCGCGTTGAGGGACAGCATGCGAAACTCGCCATAAATGGTGGAGTCTGAGCAATCCACTGTGCCGACCACAGTCAAGTTCATGCCTTTGACGGCAAAGCCCCTCGCACGGTCACACATTTCCTCATCATAACACTGGCCTTCCGGCGCATTACTTGCGATGACGGTCATGCCCTTCATGAGCAGCCGGGAGCCGATATGGGTATGGTCAAGGAGTAGCGCGCCCTCCGCCCTCAGCTCGCGCAAGGAGAGATCGTGGTGGATCCTTGCCGTGTCTAATCTGAGTGCGAGAGCCCGTTCATGCTGTGGGCCGATGATCCGGTCCGTGATGAGATCGTCTTTGTCTCCCTCTTTTTTCAAGCGGGCGTGATTGAGATTGAGTTCGCCCCGTATCCGTGCACCTTCCAGAAAAACACCGCAGGTGGCGGTCAGGGCATGCAGCAGCACATCCCCCTTGGTTCTGATCCGCCGGGCGTCCAGCCGGGAGCAGGCGGTGCCCCGCAAATCCAAGGTGCGCAGACGCGCGTTGCGCAGTTGAATTTCACCATTCACGTGGCAGCCGATGAGGCGTAAAGGAATATTGGTTTCCAAATGGGAGAGATCCAGATCACCGTCAATCCAGAGGCCGGCGAGACTGATGCCTACGGTGGTTCCTGGGCCCTGGTGTTCTTGCCTGAGCAGAAGCGCGCGAAGGCTTTCCGCCTTAATGACCTTGTCGCGCGAAGCGGCCTGGCCGGACGTTTTGCTCTGGATCTTGACCCAGGTCTCTTCTTCGCCACGCATCTGGGGGCTTTGGAGCTGCGCTGCTTCTTCGGGATCGAAGCCATGGTCGGTGGGCATGAAGACCGTGCGAGCATGGATCGCGTCTTGAATCGGGTGCTGAAGATCGGATAGCGGTTCGTCAGGCGTCGTCATGGCATCATCCCCCCTTAGATGCACTCTAAGCGTGAGTTTAGGAGAGATCTGCCTCACTTGCCAAGATGGATTAATCCCGGTGGTAGGGATGGCCGGAGAGGATGGTGGCAGCGCGGTAGAGTTGTTCGGCAAGGAGGGCGCGCACCAATTGGTGCGGCCAGGTGGCGGCGCCGAAAGCGAGCTTAAGCGGGGCGCGGGCCAGCAGATCCGGGGCAAGGCCGCCAGAGCCGCCAATGAGAAAAGCACAGGCGGGATGTCCGGCGTCGCGCCAGCTGGCCAGGTGCTCGGCGAGGGCGCGGGAGGGCTGGTTGCGGCCGTGCTCGTCGAGGGCGACAATGTGCGCGCCGGCGGGGAGCGCCGCGGCGAGGCGTTCGCCCTCGCGACGGCGCGTTTCCTCCGCCGACCCGGCGCGGCGCTCTTCTACCTCGATGAGGTCGAGGGGCTTGAAGCCAAGCGGGCGCGCGGTCGCGTCGAAACGGGCGCGGTAGGTGTCAAAAAGCGCCTGTTCCGGCCCGCGTTTGGCCTTGCCGACCGCGGCGATCAGCAGCCGCATGACAGCCTTCGCATGGCCTGAGCCTCTCCCATCTCTGCTGCCGTCGCGCCTGGATTGTCCCGAGGGATTTAGGCGCTGGCGGTGTCCGGCGTCTCCACGCCCCACATCTTCTCGATATTGTAGAAGGTGCGGACCTCGGGCCGGAAGAGATGGACCACCACATCGCCCGCGTCGATCAGCACCCAATCGCAATGGGGCAGACCTTCTACACGGGGCGCGCCGCGGCCCGCCTCTTTCAGACGCCGGGTGAGGTGATCGGCCATCGCCGCCACATGGCGGTGCGACCGGCCGCTGGCCACCACCATGGCATCAGCCATAGCAGACTTGCCCGCGAGGTCGATGGCGACCACATCCTGCGCTTTGTCGTCGTCGAGAGAGTCGAGAATGAACGCTGTGAGATCCCCGCCCATCATGCCCTCTTGAGAAGAGGGGGTGTCCTGGGCTGCCGGGAACGCTTCGCCGCCTTGGCGGGCGGGATCTGCTGTTCCTAATCTCAGTGTCTGGTCCTCGCTTTGAATATGACAGCCGGACCATCCCACAGGTCCTGCCGCTGTTCTCAGATTGCGCGTTAAACGCGTAATCTGAGAACAGAATAGCACACATTTGCCCACTCACAAATCACGGGCATCGGCTTGCAGATAGTGCAGGCTGAAGAGGCCGTCCGGGTCGGTCCAGCTTTGACGGGGCGTGAAACCGGCTTCGCTGGCAAGGGTGCGGAAGCCCTCTACCGTGTACTTGTAAGAGTTCTCCGTATGGATGGTCTCGCCGACCCGGAAGGGGAAGTCCTGCTCGCCTAGCCTGATGACCTGGTCGCGGCGGGCGCGCAGATGCATCTCCACCCGGCTTTCGGCGTCATTGAAGAAGGCGTGGTGCTCGAAGCCGTCTGGGTCGAGTTGAGCGTTCAACTCCCGCTGCATGCGGATGAGCAGGTTGGTGTTGAAGGCGGCCGTGTGACCGGCGGCATCGTTGTAGGCGCGGTCGAGAATGTTCGGATCCTTGCGCAGGTCAACGCCGATCAAGAGGGCGCCGCCCGGGCTCAGCATGGCTCGTGTCCGGGCCAGGAATGCGCGGGCACCGTCCGGGGTCTGATTGCCTATGGTGGAGCCGGGCAAGAAACCAAGCCGGGCGCCGTCGTGACCAACCGCGTTGGGCAGGGTGAAGCCCGTGCCAAAATCAGCACAGACGGCCCCCACTCGGACGGAAGGGTAAGCGCCGGCGATGGCGAGGGCGGCGTGACGCAAATGATCGTTGGAAATGTCGATCGCGACATACTCGGCCGGCCGGTCAAGACTGTCGAGCAGGGTACGGATCTTCCAGCTCGACCCACTGCCATACTCCACGACAATGGTCCTGGGGCCGGTAAGGGCCGCCACCTCGGGCCCAATCTCGCGCAGCATGGCGATCTCGGTGCGGGTGACGTAATATTCCGGTGTGAGACAGATTTGATCGAAGAGTTCCGAGCCACGCTTATCGTAGAAGTATTTCGGGGCGAGCGTCTTTGGGGTGGCGGCAAGGCCCGCCAGGACGTCGGCGAGGAAGTCACCCTGGCTTGGTTCCAGGTCGACAAAGTAAGCAAGGCCTTGGCCCTCCGCCGAAGCGGAGGGCTGTTCAGATCGTAACATAGGTCCGTCCTTTTTAGTGATGTCGATGAGAGAAGGCCGTCAGCCGCGCACATCTTCCGCGAGGCGGATGCCGCTGACCTGCCAGCGGGCGTCGGACGGAAAGAAGTTCCGGTAGGTGGGGCGAATGTGGTCGGCCGGCGTGGCTGAGGAACCACCGCGCAGCACCACTTGATTGCACATGAACTTCCCGTTGTATTCGCCGAGACTGCCGTCCAGCGGGCGAAAGCCTGGATACGGTCCGTAGGCGGATTGGGACCACTCCCAGACATCGCCGAAGACTTGTGCGATGGCATCGGCGTCGGCCGAAGCCGCGCGCGGTTCGGGGGCCGTGAGCGGCTCCGCGTCGTCAAGGGGTGGCGCGGCATCCAGCAAATTGCCGCTGACAGGCACGCCATCGGTGATGCGTTCCAACTCCGCCTCGGTGGGCAGGCGCTTACCGGCCCAGCTTGCGAAGGCGTCGGCCTCGTAATGGCTCAAGTGGCACACCGGTTTGTCCGGGTCCAGCGGAACAAGGCCCGCCAGCGTGAATTCAAACCACGCGCCGTCGCGCTCTTGCCAGTAGAGCGGGTGGGTCCAACCGTGTTCGCGGATCGTGGCCCAGCCGTCGGACAGCCACAAGGCCACGGTGTCATAGCCGCCATCAGCGATGAAGTCGCGATACTCCCCATTGGTCACCGGACGTGAGGCAATGCGGAAGGGCGGCTGAAGGATGTCGTGACGGGGGCACTCATTGTCAAAGGCAAAGCCTGAGCCGTCGTGGCCCATGCGCTGGTGTCCGCCTTCGAAACTCAGCCAAGTCCGTGGCGGTCTGGCGCCAGTCGTTGGCGGGGGCGGGGCGTAGGCCGCCGGCAGGAGCGGGTTGCAGGACAGGACATGCTTGATGTCCGTCAGCAGAAGTTCCTGGTGCTGTTGTTCATGATTGAGGCCGATCTCGACCAGAAAGGCGATGTCGGCAAAAGTGTCCGACGGCGCCTGGGCCAGGAGGCGATCCATAGCCTCGTCCACATGGGCGCGGTAGCCCAGGACTTCCTCGACGGTCGGGCGGGACAGAAGGCCCCGGCGGGGGCGGGCATGCATCTCGCCGACTGTGTGATAATAAGAATTGAAAAGGAAGGCAAAGCTGGTGTCGTACTCGTCATACCCGGTCTGGAACGCTTTCAGAAGGAAGGTCTCGAAGAACCAGGTGACGTGGGCAAGGTGCCATTTTGTAGGGCTGGCATCCGGCATGGATTGCACGACTTGATCTTCCGGATGCAGAGGGGCGGCAAGGGCCATGGAGGTCTGGCGGACTCGGTGAAAGCGTCGGCGCAGATCCTCGCGCCACTGATCCGGATTGGTCGTCGCTCCGGATGTGGCCGGGGAGGTGGCTGGGGGGCCAAGTTTGAACTTAATGCTGGAACTCATGGTGTTGTCCTTTCAACATGGAGGGCAATCATGGGTTAAGTGGGTCGTCATCGAGCGGATGATCCGTCCACGCCGCCCCAGGGGGAAGCGTGCGCCGAATGGCGCTGGCGGAAAGGGGGTGTAGTTTGGCATGCAGATAGACCCACGACGGCGCAGGCGTGCCGGCGAGGCGGCCGGCAGCCTCCTCCGGCAGGCGCGCTTGGGCAAAACGCTGGGTGGGGGCGCTGAGCTGAGCCTTGAGGCTATAGCCGGGGCGATCAATCACGGCCACGGGCATGGTCTCCATGATCCGTGTCCAGCGTTCCCATTTGTTGAGTTGCAGCAGATTATCCGCGCCCATCAGCCAGACAAAATGCACACCTGGATAAAGGCGACTCAGCGCCGGCAGAGTATCGGCCGTGTAGCGGGTGCGCAGGGTTCGTTCCAGGTCGCTGACCAGAATGCGCGGGTGACGGGCCACGCGTTGGGCTCGGTCCAGGCGATGGGCGATTGCGGCGGTTTCACGCACCGGCTTCAAGGGGTTTTGCGGGCTGAGCAGCCAGACAATCCGGTCCAGGCGAAGGCGGCGCAATGCCACAAGAGAGATATGCCGGTGACCGTCATGGGCCGGATTAAAAGACCCGCCCAGCAGCCCCACGCGCATGCTCGGCAAGAGTAGGGGCCGGCGCAATGGGCGTGTCGGCGGGTTTAGGGAGGCCGAGTGCTCATGGGCGCGGGCGTGCGGCCGGGTCGTGGAGGGGGAGCTGGGCACTAGCGGTGTCTCGGGCGCCGGGTCGGGAGGGTCCGCATCGTCGCCATCCGTCTGAGTGTCCGCGCCTGAGCAGGGGGAACCACGCGGCGGATCCGCTGGGGGCACGGGATCGGCCGTTGGGGCCGAAGGTCCGGTCCGGAGGGTGAAATCCGTCAAGCGGGACATCAACACCGCCGCTGCTTGTCGTCTGCGCACCATCTCGCCACACGCGGTTGCATCTGCGCTTTACCAGGGCCGATGCCATGCGCATCGCCTTGGGAACTGTGAGCATATAAGAGGCTGCGCGCCGTTTCATAGACCTTTTATGCGGTGGACGGGCCGCCTCCTGTCAAATCTGGCAGGAGCGGGGGTGGCGAGCGTGTCAGGGGCGCCATGGCTCGCGGGATGGATCTGCTGCGGCGGCGGGGTCCGCGTCCTCGCCTTGTGCGTCGGGGGCCGGAACCTGTCCGATCTGGACTTGAATCACCCGCAAGACTGGCGCGATGCCGGCGCCTGAGACACCGGACAACCGGAACACCGATGTCCCTGCGGCAGTTTCCAGGGCGGCTGCCCGTTCGGCAATCGTGCCCTCGTCCAGGGCGTCGATCTTGTTCAAGGCCACGAGTTCCGGCTTGCTCTCCAATCCGGCGCCATAAGCATCAAGCTCCCCGCGCACGGTGCGATAAGCGGCCGCCACGTCCTCCGCCGTGCCGTCCACCAAATGCAGCAGGACCCGGCAGCGTTCCACATGGCCCAGGAACCGGTCGCCCAGACCAGCCCCCTCATGGGCCCCTTCGATGAGGCCCGGAATATCCGCCATGACAAAGCTGTGACTGTCCTGGGTGACCACGCCCAGACCTGGATGCAGCGTGGTGAACGGATAATCGGCGATTTTCGGCCGAGCACGACTGACCGCGGAAAGGAAAGTGGACTTGCCCGCATTGGGTAGCCCCACAAGCCCCGCATCCGCAATGAGCTTAAGGCGCAGCCAGACCCATTTTTCCTCGCCCGGCAGGCCCGGATTGGCATGGCGGGGCGCCTGGTTCACCGGGCCCTTGAAGCGAGCATTGCCAAAGCCGCCATTGCCGCCGCGCAACAGGCAGATGCGCTGACCCACCTCGGTGAGGTCGCAAATGGGGGTTTCGCGGTCCTCCTCCAGAATCTGAGTGCCTTCCGGCAGGCGCAGCACCACATCCGGGCCATGGCCACCGGTGCGGTTGCGCCCCATGCCATGGGTGCCTTTGGCGGCTTTGAAGTGCTGCTGATAGCGGTAATCGATGAGCGTGTTCAGCCCGGCCACGCATTCAGCCCACACATCACCACCCCGGCCGCCATCACCGCCATCCGGTCCGCCGAACTCCACATACTTCTCTCGGCGAAAGGAGACGCAGCCCGCGCCGCCATCGCCGGATTTGATGAACACTTTGGCCTGGTCCAGAAACTTCATGGCGTGGATGTCTCCTCAGACGCGCGCCAGTTGGCGCGCTCCAGCACCAGATCGTGATGGGGCACCCAGCGGGCGCGGACCTTGCTCCAAAATTGGGACGTGCCGGTGTGGCGGAAGCCGAGCTTTGCGAGGACGCGCCCGGACGCCGAGTTCTCGACAAAATGCCCAGACGTCAGCCGTTGAGTGTCGGTGCTCGTGAACAGCTCGTCGATGGCCGCACGCGTGGCCTCGGGCACGAGCCCGCGGCCCCAATGAGACATGGCGAGCCAATATCCCAGTTCCAGCTCCGCGCCCTCGGTGCGGTGGAAAATGCCCACATTGCCGATGATCGGCTGGCCCGGCGCCGCCCGGTCCAAGATCATGAATGAACGCAGATACCGAGCGGCGGCCTCATCGGAGCACCAGGCTTGTGCATCCGCCAGGGTATAGGGGTAGGGCAAGCGGCCCAGCATGCGGGCGATGTCCCAATGATTCAGCAGCGGCACCAGCGCGGGCGCGTCCTCCGCGCGCCGGGGGCGCAAGATGAGCCGTTCGGTTTCCAGGCTGGGCGTCATGACCGTTTCCTCGTTCGGGCACCGCGGGTGGGCATCAGAGAGAACGAGGGACGCAAAAAGGGAGATGGCGCGCCATCTCCCTCGTTCCATGCGATGGCCACCAATCCGGCGGCCCTGAGCCTGCCGATTTATTCCGCCGCCGGAAGGTCGGCGGGAGTCACGGACACGAATGTGCGTCCGCGAAAGCCTTTTGAGAAGGTCACCGTGCCCGGCACTTTGGCAAAGATCGTGTGATCCTTGCCCATGCCCACATTCTGGCCCGGGTGCACTTTCGTGCCGCGCTGGCGGATGATGATGTTGCCGGGGATGACCCGCTCACCGCCATATTTTTTGACCCCAAGACGCCGGCCTTCGGAGTCGCGACCGTTCCGTGAGGAGCCGCCTGCTTTTTTGTGCGCCATACTGCTTGCCTCTGATCCTTCAGCCGCCCGTCACGATGTCGGTGATTTGGATCACCGTCACCTGCTGCTTGTGTCCCTTGGTGCGCCGATAGTTTTGGCGCCGCCGCTTCTTGAGCACTTTGATTTTCGCGTTGCGGGTTTGCTCGACCACTTTGGCGAGGATCTTTGCGTTGGCAATGAACGGGTTGCCGAATGTCGGTTCGTCCATACCTTCGCCGGCAATCATCAACACTTCGCTGATCTCAACCGTGTCGCCTTCGTTTCCGTCTAGCTTTTCAACGCGCAGAAAATCGTCTTTGGCACCTGTATACTGTTTGCCACCAGTCTTAAAGACAGCGTACATCGTTACCACACATTCGGGTTATTATGAGAACCGGCAGGCCTTTTTCCACCTGCTCATCGAAGCGCGGCATTATGAACAGGGGAGGTCTTGAGTCAAGGGCGTGAGGGCATCTTTCCCCACCGCCCCCTTGCGCCCGTGCCGCCCTTGACCTACGGTCCCGCGCACGCGATGCCACCATGCGCGTTGCAAACCTGGAGGGGTGCCGGAGTGGCTGAACGGGGCGGTCTCGAAAACCGTTGTGCGCGCAAGCGTACCGAGGGTTCGAATCCCTCTCCCTCCGCCAGGCACCGAACACCCGTCTCTGGTTCGGGGGCAAGGCTCCAACCTCCAGATTTCACGGATGTTTTCAGAGTGCATTCCGACTGTCCGCGGCCGGAACGCGCTCCCATTGCGCGTGGTTTATCGCCTTTGGGGCGGCCTGTCTCTGATGGTCTGCTGCAAGGGGCAGTTTGGGCAGAACAGGGAATTTTCGCGTTTTGGGATCAAGAACAGGGCTAAACCAGAGCCTTTCGGGAACAATGATTGGCTGATTGTCAATCAAAACAGTGGGTTATGGATACCTCCTGTTTTTCTGCAAACAGGGGTGTTTTTTCTGTTTTCGGGGGTCTTTTTTC
>CAZVEE010000057.1:0-21341 GCA_964625525.1 uncultured Alphaproteobacteria bacterium
GGCGCCGCCGCCCGCCCCCCCCGCCCCCCCCCCCTACCCTCCCCCCGTCCGCCCCACCGCCCGCCGGCGGCGGGGGGGGGCATCGTGTCCGTTTGGACGGGGGGCATGCGAATCCGTAGTCTGGCGCCAGTTCTCCGTCTGATCCTGCACAGAAAGGCCTGCCATGGTCGCGTCATCATCCCCGTCTTCGGCTACTCCCGCCGCGTTGCCGGTGCACCGCCTCGACCGGACGGACGGCGAGACCATCGCCTATTGTACGCGTGAAGGCCAGCCTGATGACCCGGGCCTTGTCTGGCTCGGTGGCTTTCACTCCGATATGGACGGCACCAAAGCGCTTGCGGTGGACGCCTGGGCGGCCGCGCGCGGGCGGGCTTGCACCCGGTTCGACTATTTCGGCCATGGCCAATCCTCCGGTGCGTTTGCCGATGGCACCATTGGGCGCTGGAAAGATGATGCTCTGGCCGTGCTTGACCAGGTCACCCAAGGCCCGCAGATCCTGGTCGGCTCATCCATGGGGGGCTGGATCGCGACCCTGGTTGCTCTAGCCCGCCCCGAGCGGATTGCCGGCATTGTCTATATCGCGCCCGCGCCCGATTTCACCGAAGATCTCATGTGGGCTCGGTTTCCCGAGGAGGTCCGGGCCGAACTGCAGGCCACCGGGCAATGGCTGCGTCCCTCGGATTACGACCCCGAGCCCTATCCGATCACCTTCCGGTTGATCGAAGAGGGGCGGGACCATCTCGTATTGCGCGAGCCTATCCCCATTACCTGCCCTGTGCGGGTGTTTCAGGGCATGGCCGACCCGGATGTGCCCTGGCAGCACGCGGTTCGCCTGATTGAGACCCTAGCGAGTGAGGACATCATCACCACATTCGTTAAAAATGGGGACCACAGGCTCTCGGATGAGGCGAATATCGCGCGCCTCAGTGGTATACTCGACTCCTTAGCCTGACTCCTTATGGGGGAGGGCTCGCTCTGAGGGGGTACGGCATGAGCGAGGACACGGGCCAGCAAGCAAGCGCGGCCAGGACGCGCGAGGCTGCATCCGGCGGGTTTGGCCGCTGGCTGCGCCGGCTGTTCCTGTATCCTCTCGGCATCGTGGTCCTGCTGGGCGTGGTGCTGGCCGTTAACTCCATCTGGTACAAGCCGTTCTTCATCCGCGTCTTTTTCGAGCGCGTGTTCATTGAGCTGGCCCTCGACGACCCGGAATTGATGACCCAGGTGGGGATTTTCGAGACTTTCGGCTTCCACGCCCATAATGGTCGTCTCACCGATATCTCATTGGCCGCTCAGGAGCGTCGCCGTGACCGTCTCCTGCACACTTACGCCATGCTCCAGTCTTATGACGAGGCCTGGCTGTCGCGGGAGAACCGGCTGTCCAAGCGTGTGCTGGAGCATTTCCTGGAAACCCAGATCGCCCTTGATGAATTTCGCTATCACAATTATCCGGTGAACCAGCTTTTCGGTCCGCCCTCCGATCTGCCGCAATTCCTGGACACCTATCATCGCGTCGCGGATGCGCGGGATGCGGGCTATTATGTGGACCGGCTGCGCGCCATTCCCGTGAAGTTCACCCAGTTGCGCGAGGGGCTGGCGGTGCGGGAAGAGCAGGGCATCCTCCCGCCCACATTCATCATCGACAAAGTGTTGCAGCAAATGCGCGCTTTCGCCGCCCAGCCGGCGCGTGAAACCATTCTGTACAGGTCCTTTGCCGATAAACTGCGCGGCGTCCCGCAGATCTCCAGTGCCGCGGCCGACGCCTTCCTCGCCGACGCCGAGACCGCGATTGCCGAGGCAGTGCTGCCCGCCTATCGCGATCTCATTACCTATTTCGAGACGCTCCGCCCCCAGACCAATGACGATGCGGGCGTCTGGAAGTTTCCGGACGGAGAACGCTTCTACGCGGCCATGCTCGCGAGCCAGACCACCACCAGCCTGACCGCCGATGAAATCCACGAGATCGGTTTGGCTGAGGTTGAGCGCATCCAAGGCGAGATCGTCGCGCTCTTCGCGGCCGAGGGGTATGACACCTCAGTGGGCTTCACGGCACTCATAACCGACCTGGCGACCCAGGATCGCTTCTTTTATCCCGACACGGAAGCAGGTCGCGATCAGATCCTGGAGGACTATCAGGCGATCGTGGATGAGGCGGACGCGCGGGTAGGGGATGTGTTCCGCATGCGCCCCGATGTGGGTGTCGAAGTGCGCCGCGTGCCTGAGTTCCTAGAACGCACAGCGCCTCCAGCCTACTACACCCCTCCCCCGGTCGATAACACTCGCCCCGGCATCTTCTATGCCAATCTCTACAATATCCGCGCCACGCGGAAATACACCATGCGCGCCTATGCCCATCATGAGGCGGTGCCGGGCCATCATTTCCAGATCGCCATTCAACAGGACCTGCCGGGCCTGCCCACGTTCCGCCGCTTCCCCCTGTTCATGGCCTATGTAGAAGGGTGGGGGCTTTATGCGGAACGTCTGGGTTCGGAACTGGGCCTGCATCCGGACGTGTATAGCGAAATCGGTCGTCTCCAGACGGAATTGTTCCGGGCCGTGCGCCTGGTCGTTGATACGGGCCTCCATGATCGCCGCTGGACCCGGGAAGAGGCCATTGAGTACATGGTCGATAATACGGGCCTCGCGCTCTCCGACGTGATCATCGAGATTGAGCGCTATATCGTCATGCCTGCCCAGGCCACCTCGTACAAGATCGGTCTGGAAGAAATCCTTCGCATGCGCCGCGAGGCTCGCGAGAGTTTGGGCGACGCGTTCGATCTGCGGGATTTCCACGATGTGGTCCTGGGTGATGGGGCTCTGCCGCTCTCGCTCCTGCAAGAGCAGATAGATGCCTACATTGCCGATGCGCCGTCCCAGAACTAAGGGCCTCGCGCGCTTTCAGCGTTCCCTTGCGGCATAAAAAAGCTGCGGGCTGCGCAGGAAAAAAGCCGAGGTCATGACCTCGGCTTTCGCTTGTCGGCAGTGCTGACACTTGGCGTCAGCTTTCCGATTCCACCGTAATCGTCAGCCGTTTGCGGGCCAGCACATCCCGATCATCAATGCGGCGCGGTTCGTACTCGGAACATTGCACCACCCGCTCCAGGTCGCGTTCCAGATTGCGCGAGCGGGTCTGGAATTGCTCGGCGTTCACCACTTGCGCCCGGTCGATATCGCCATCCGGGTCCACATCCACATCGACCACCAGCACGCCCGTACCGGGGAAGCGGCGGCGCCGGTTTGGGGCGCATTCGATGTCATGGGCATAGCGGGCAATGGCTTTGGGCTCGGTGTCGATTTGCTCACGGCGCGCCTCGATGAGCCCCTGAATGCTGGTCGCCCGCGTGATCAGCGCCGAGACGGCCGCGTGATGGGCCGCGAGAGAGCTGATCTGTCCCATACGAAAGCTCAGCTCCGCGACGATCTCGCGGGCCTGATCCGTCATGGCCCCGCGTATGTCCACAAAGGCGTTGCCGGACATGGTGGCGGCGACACAGGCCGGCCGATACCCGTCTTCTGCTTGTGCGTCCGTGAGTGGCTGCCACACCACCGGTCCTTCGCGCAAGGATGTGACCGGCAAACCGCCGACCTGATCATAGGTCAATTCCACCGGAATGATCAGTCGGGAGACCATACCGCCATCACCGCCAAAGGCGGCGGCTTCCACGCAAATGCCGCGCTGGCGGCCCATCAGTTCCGACTCCGCCAAGACGATGGGATGGCCGAAGGCTTCGGCCACGCTGTTGGCCTGATCCGTATGATGAGCATGGCGGCGGGCGAGACTGTCGCGTAACTCGTCCCAGCGCCCCCGGCGGCGCAGATCCTGTAACCCGCCTGACAAATGCGCCAGCGCCACCTGGTGATCCGCTTTCGGAAAGGCCTGCGCCGCGTCGGCAAAGCGCGCCAGATCTTTCTCGTAAATCAGGCCGTGCGCCGCTACGAGCTTTTCGTGACCCAGCAAGAGGGCCGCATCCACGGTGATGTAGCGGCGGTCCCACGCCACGGTGGTCAGCAGGGTGTTGAACTCACTCGTCATGTCTTCCAGGTCGAACCGCGCTTCGTCCAGGCGCGTGCGCGGCTGGCGCTGGCGGTTCAGGAACGCACTCGCCATGTCGCTGTCCGGCTCGAACTGATTGACGAGCGCCATGGTTGCGGCCGGCAAGGCGCGCGGCGGCAGGTCGAGCGCCAGCGGGCGTTCCTGCTCCGGCGCGCGGGGAATGCTGCGCACGCGCTCCAGCAGACCCGTGGTCGTCACCGAGAAATCAAGCACGGCGCGGCTGCGCACGGTCATATGCGGCAGGTCGCCCAGCGGGCCTTCCACTTCCGCAAAGCGCGGGCCCAACGCGTCGCTCAGGGTGATGAAATCGGTCTCCGCGCCGGCCGATAGGCTATCGAAGGTCGCTTCCACCGTGGTGGTGAAGCGTTCCAGGCTCATGGACAGATCGATAATGTCACGCGACAGCGCCGCATTGGTGCCGGCAATGTCCACCAGCCGCCGCGCCACCACATCTTCCGGCGACGGAGCGTCACGCAGCAGCGGCATGTCCAGTGCACGAGACGTCGGCTGGGGCTCCCGGCTCAGCGTGTCGGCAAAGGTCGCGGGCGCGTCACTGCCGCGCAGGCCCAACAGCGCCGCGCCCGGACCCATCGCATCCGCCATGGCCGAGGCCGCCCCGATCATCAGCGCCAAGGCCGATACGCCGAGAAGCGGCGCCCTCAGCAGGCGCGCTCCCACTCGACGCGCGAAAGAGCGTTGCGCATCGCGTCGCCCGCTGAAAATCTCACTGTGCATAAAGTATCCCCGCGCCGTCATCGCCCTGGACTGTCCCCAATGAATTAGACTGATTTCGCCTGCACCCTGCAAGGGCTAGCGCCCTGCAAGTGACCAGCGAACGATCACGGCTTGCCGGTCCCCAGCGTGGCCAGGAGCCCCCGCAGCCCCTCTCGATAGGTAGGATAAGCAAGCTGCACGCCGAGTTCGTCCTTTATGCGAGTGTTACGGCAGCGCTTACACTCGCTGTAAAAACTGCGTGCCATGGGCGACATGCTGGCCTGGGCGGTTTCGAACGGCTCCACTGGCGGCGGGTTCAGGCCCAGAAGGGCACAGGCAAAGGCCACCACCTCGCCAGGGGGCGCTGGCTCATCATCGCAGACATTGTAAGCGGCCCCGGCCCGCGGCCGCGCCATGGAGGCCTCCAGCACCGTGGCGATATCCTCCACATGGATGCGGGAAAACACTTGGCCGGGTTTATCGATGCGCCGGGCGGTGCCGGCGCGGGCCGTTTCCAACTGGTTGCGCCCGGGCCCATAAATCCCGGCAAGCCGGAACACCTGCACCGCAAGACCATGCGTCTTGCCAAGCGTCAACCAGGCGTCCTCTGCCGCGACGCGCCGCTGTCCCCTGTCGCTTTGGGCGTTGCGCGGTGCGTCTTCATCGATCCACGCCCCGGCGGCGTCGCCATAGACCCCGGTGGTGGAGAGATAGCCGATCCAGGCGATCTGCCCCGCCCGGGCCGCCAGATCTGGCCCGTGATGGCGCAGCACGGGATCACCATCCTGGTCCGGCGGCGCGGAGATCAGCACATGGGTGGCGCGGTCGAGCCCCTCGGGGGCCATTGCCCTGGTCCCGTCAAATTGATGCGGCTCGATACCGGCTGCGCGCAGGGATGCGGCTTTCTCGGCACTGCGGGTGGTGCCGGCGATGGTCCACCCCTTGCTCTGAAGGCGGGCGGCGAGGGTGCGGGCGCTGAGACCGGCGCCGAAACAAAACAGGCGAGACATGGGTAAGCAGACCTTGAGATCCGGACAGCGCCGTGGGGCGGGACGGCGCGATGGGCACGCGTATGCGCTGGGGCATGGACCGCGCCCGCGCCATCGGACACTATGGGCTATGGCCAGCCTGTTCAAATTCTCCCGCGCCGTCTTGTGCGCCGTGGCGGTTGGTGCCGCCGTGCTGCTGCCGCTCTCGGCGGCGTCTGTCTGGGCGGCGCCTGGCGACGCGCCAGCTTCTAGTACGCGGTCTGCGCCCGACTGGAGCGATGGGCGCTCTGTCCCGTTGCCCGACGATGCGCTGCGCGACCGCCGTTTCGAGCGCCTTCAGGAAGATGATTACCGCAGCCTCTCCGGCTCCGGCCAATATCAACGCTGCCTGGCCCAGGTCAGTGTCGATCCGGATGATGCCTTTGACATGGGGCTGATCTGGCGGGACCAGGGCGGGGGGGCGCCGGCCTTGCACTGCATCGCGCTGGCGCTAGTGGCGCTAGAGTATTACGGCGAAGCGGCGACGCGTCTGGAAGACTTGGCCCGTGCGCCCGATGCGGGGGAGGTGCCCCTGCGGGTGGAAATTCTAGGCCAGGCGGGCAATGCTTGGCTGTTGGAGGCGCAGGGCGAGCGGGCCATCGGTGCCTTCACCGCCGGCATTGAGTTAGCGGCGACAGAAGCCGATGTGCCCGTGACCGCGCTCCGGTTTGACCGGGCCCGTGCCCTGGCACTGCTTGAGGACTGGGTGGCCGCCGAGCGCGACCTAAGTGCCGTGCTGGAGGCGGAGCCTCGCCATCTCTCCGCATTCGTCTTGCGCGCCACGGCGCGGCGTCAGGACGGAGATGCCGGCGGGGCAGCGGCGGATATCGCGGCGGCCTTGCGCCTTTCGCCGCAGGACCCCGCCGCGCTGATTGAACGCGGGGCCCAGCGGGCCGCCGCCGGCAATATCGATGGTGCCCGCAGCGATTGGGTGGACGCGGCCGTGCGCGGCGAGGGCACCCCCCTTGCCGATGCGGCTCGTGACCTCATCGCCCGCCTGGAAGTCGATGGCACCGTGACGCCCCCTCGCCAGGCTCAGACGCGCTCGCGTGCCCTGGCCTCGGCCCAACGTCCGGACACCCCGCAACAGACCATGCCGCAACAGACCATGCCGCAACGGCTCACGCCGCAACGGCCTCTGCCGACCGCGCCCCGCGGTGCACCACCGCCGCGCGACGCGGCCGCCGCGCTCGCCATCGCCCAGGCCGCCGCGCAGCCTCTGGCACCCGCTCCCACGCCTTCACCCAGCGCGGCCCAAGCCGCCCCGCAAGCTCTCGCGGCCCCGGCCGCCATCGTGCCCATCCCCGTGCGCCGGCCGGACCATGCCCGTGCGCCCGCCACGCAGGATCTCGGCATCCGCCTGCGTGGCATCACGGACGCGCCGTAACGGCCGCTTCGGAAATATCCGGCAGCCATTCCGCCCGCACGTCCGGGTCCTGCTCTTGCCCCGCATGAATGGCCTTCAGCCGGCGGAAGGCCTCTTGATCGAGAAGCCGGCTCAGCGCCCACACGGCCGCTCCCCGCACGTCCGGCGACGGATCGGTCAACCGCTGCTCCGCACACGGCGCCAGGCTCGGATCCAGCGCATTTCCGATCGCGATCAACACATTGCGCACGAACCGGTCCCGGCCAAGGCGCTTGACCGGCGACCCCCGGAACAACGTTCGGAAAGCCTGATCATCAAGGCCTGCCAGATCTGCCAAGCGCGGCGCGTCCAGCGCCTCACGCCGGTGAAACGCCGTCTCTGATGCCGCTTGCGCAAACTTGTTCCACGGGCACACCGCCAAACAGTCGTCACAGCCATAGATCCGGTTCCCCAGTCCCGCTCGCAGCGCCCGCGGGATCGGCCCCTTATGCTCAATGGTCAGGTAGGAGATACACCGCCGCGCATCGAGCTGATAAGGCGCTGGAAATGCATCTGTCGGACAGACATCGAGGCACTGCCGGCACGACCCGCAATGATCCGTCTCCGGCGCGTCCGGTTCCAGGGCCAGGGTGGTGAAGATCGCCCCCAGGAACAGCCACGATCCCAGATCCCGCGACACCAGATTGGTATGCTTGCCCTGCCAGCCGAGCCCGGCGGCCTGCGCCAGCGGCTTCTCCGCCACCGGTGCCGTATCCACAAAGACCTTCAGCTCACAGCCAAAGGTCTCGCCCATCCAGCGCCCGATCCGCTTCAGCCGTTTCTTGATGACATCGTGATAATCCGCGCCCTGCGCATAGACCGAGATCATGCCCCGGTCCCGCTGCGCCAGCCCCTCCAGCGGATCCTGCGCTGGTCCGTAATTGAGCCCCAGCATAATCACGCTCGCCACCTCGGGCCACAGCAGCCGGGGATCGGCCCGTTGCGCGGCCCGGTCCTCAAGCCAGCCCATCTGCCCGTGATAGCCCGCCGCCAGGAACGCGCGCAGCCGCTCGGGCACCCGCGGAATGGCATCGGGCCCGGTGACCCGCACCGTGTCGAAGCCTTCCGCCGTCGCGCGGTCCAGGATCTGCTGTTTAGCTGTCATCGCGCGGCCCGGTGCTGAAAACGGTACCGCGGCATGCTGGCAAAGCCTGCCTCAGAAGTCGAGATCGGTGTAATGGCGCGTCGGCGGCAACCCGCGCACTTTATCGTCCAGCAGGCCCCGGAACGCCGGCCGCGACTTCACCCGCGCATACCAATCCTTGGCTTCCGGATAGTTGGACCACGGCACATCGCCGATATAGTCGAGACAGGACAGATGCGCCGCCGCCGCAAAATCGGCAAAGCTCATTTCCCGCCCCGCGAGCCAGTTCCGCCGCGACACCAGATAGCTGATATAGTCCAGATGCGTGCGCAGATTGATCAGCCCCGCCCGAATGGGCGCAATGTCGGGATAACCATCCCCCTGCAAGCGCCGATGGACTTTCTGGTACAGCACATTCACGGTCACTTCTTCGTGGAACTTCCGGTCGAACCACGCGACCAGCCGGCGCGTCTCGGCGCGGGCCTCCGGGTCTCGCGGCAGCAGCGGCGCCTGCGGCCGCGTCTCTTCCAGATATTCCACAATGGCACTGCTGTCCGCGACCACGGTCTCGCCATCAATGAGGATCGGCAGCTCGCCTGACGGGTTCAGGTCGAACACGGACTCGTCCATCTCCCAGGGCAGATGCGCATGCAATTCCGCCTCCAGACGCTTTTCGGCAAGCGTCAGGCGCACCTTCCTGCAAAAGGGTGAAAACGGCATGTGCAGAAGCTGGAGCATGGACACCGCTTATCTTGACCTTGCGCTCGGCCCCCATCGCACCGACGAATACGCCTTTGTGCGGTGATTTGCAGGCCGAGCGCAAGTCTCAAGCGCTGACGGCGCCGGCGCTCAGGCTCAGCGGATGCTCCAGCCGCGCGATCATCTCTTTCGGGCACACTTGCCAGAACTGTTTGAGCGCCAGGTCCCACGCGGTCAGCAGCGCGGATGCATGGGCCGAGCCCGTGTAGCGGCGATGCGTTTCCACCGCCTCGCGCAGATGCTGTGCCCAGTGGTCCGTCTCCACCCGTTGCCACACCACCGTGTCCGGATTAACCGCTTGGGGAAATGTGCCGTCCGGGTCGTAGACAAAGGCCATGCCCCCGGTCATGCCGGCGGCGAAATTAGCTCCCACTGGGCCCAGGATCACTGCGGTGCCCCCGGTCATGTACTCACAGCCATTGCAGCCGCAGCCTTCCACCACCGCGAGTGCCCCGGAATTGCGCACGGCAAAGCGCTCGCCCGCTTCTCCGGCCGCGAACACCCGCCCGGCCGTGGCGCCATATAGCACCGTGTTACCGATGATCGTATTCTCGTCGCTGGCCAGGCGTGTTTCCCGAGGTGGGCGGATGATCAACGTCCCCCCGGACAGGCCCTTGCCCACATAGTCATTGGCTTCGCCCGTCACCTCGATGGTCAGACCCCGCACGGCGAAGGCGCCCAGCGACTGCCCCGCTGATCCGGTCAGACGCACGGTCAGTTGTTCCGGTTCCAGCGCATTCATGCCGAAGCGGCGCGCGATATGCGAGGACATCCGCGTACCGATGGCCCGTTGCGTGTTGCGCACCTCATAAGTGAGCTGCATCTTCTGTCCGTATTCCAGGAACGGCGCCGCATCGCCCACGATCCGCTCATCAAGGGTCTCGGGCACCTCGTTGCGCGGCTTTTCCCCGCCGATGTCCTTATGCGGGCCGGGATCGACCCGCACCAGAAGCGGATTGAGATCCAGGTCGTCGAGGTTCGGCGCACCCCGGCTCACCTGGGTCAAAAGTTCCGTGCGCCCCACGATTTCACGCAAGCTGGTAGCACCCAGTTCCGACAGGATCTCCCGCACATCCTGTGCCAGGAACGACATCAGGTTCACCACTTTTTCCGGGGTGCCCGTGAAGTGTTTCTTACGCAGGTCCTCATCCTGGGTGCACACCCCCACCGGGCAAGTGTTCGAATGGCATTGGCGCACCATGATGCAGCCCATGGCGACGAGCGAGGCGGTGCCGATGCCGAACTCCTCCGCCCCCAGAAGGGCCGCGATCACCACATCGCGCCCTGTGCGCAGGCCCCCATCCGTGCGCAGAACGACGCGTTGGCGCAGATTATGAAGCGTGAGCACTTGGTTCACTTCCGACAGGCCCATTTCCCATGGAATGCCCGCGTGCTTGACACTGGTTTGGGGTGAGGCGCCGGTGCCCCCCACATGCCCGGAGACGAGGATGACATCCGCCATGGCCTTCGCCACACCCACCGCGATCGTTCCAATACCGGAGGAGGCAACGAGCTTGACACAGACCTTGGCCACCGGATTGATCTGCTTCAGGTCGTAAATGAGCTGTGCCAGATCCTCGATGGAATAAATGTCGTGGTGGGGTGGGGGGGATATCAGGCTGACCCCCGGTGTCGCATGGCGATAGCGCGCGATCAGCTCGGTGACTTTGAAGCCCGGCAATTGTCCGCCTTCGCCGGGTTTCGCGCCTTGTGCCACTTTGATCTCGATTTCCCGGCACGCATTCAGATAATCCGCTGTCACGCCAAAGCGCCCGCTCGCCACTTGTTTGATCGCGGAATTGGCATTGTCGCCATTGGCGCGGCGACGGAACCGGTCTGGATCTTCGCCGCCTTCGCCGGAATCCGACTTGGCGCCAATGCGGTTCATGGCGATGTTCAGTGTCTCGTGGGCTTCCGGCGACAGCGCGCCCAGCGACATGCCCGGGGTGACGAAGCGCTTGCGGATTTCGTTGATGCTTTCCACGTCTTCCAGCGCTACGGGCCGGCGTTCATGCCGAAAGGCCAGCAGATCGCGCGGCGCCACCGGGGGCAGGCCCTGCAACCCTTCCGCATAGCGACGATAAAGGCTGTAATCCTCCCGCGCCACCGCCTCTTGCAGGGTGTGAATCAACGGGCCCTGGAACGCATGGGTCTCACCCCGAGCGCGATATTTGTACAGCCCGCCAATGGGCAGCGGCTGCACATCGTCAATAAAGGCCTTCTCATGCAGCGCCGTGATTTTGCTCTCCAGGCCGGCAAGGCCGATGCCGGAAATCCGGCTTGCTACCCCGGGGAAATACTTGTCCACCAGGGCCCGCGACAGGCCAAGCGCTTCAAAATTAAAGCCCCCACGATAGGAGGAAATGATGGAAATGCCCATCTTGGACATGATCTTCAGCAGGCCCGATTCCAGCGCCTTACGCACATTGCCCAACGCCGCATCCAGGCTGCGGTCTCCAAGCAGGCCGCGCGCATGCCGGTCCGCCACACAGTCGAGCGCCAGATATGGGTTCACCGTGGTCGCGCCGCAGGTGATCAGCATGGCAGTATAATGAGTGTCCAGACATTCTGCCGACCGCACATTCAGCGAGGTGGCATTGCGCAGGCCTTCCTCCATCAAATGACTGTGCACGGCGGCAGTGGCCAGAATCATGGGGACACCGCCGCGCCCCGGCCCAATCCTTTCATCGCTCAGCACCAGCAGTCCCCGGCCGCCGCGTGCGGCCGTGCGCGCTTCGCTTTGAATGCGCTCCAGGGCGGCTTTCAGGGCGCGGCCCGGTTGCGCTCCGCTTCCGGTTTCGAAGGTGCAGTCGATGACATGCACCGCATCGGGCCGCGCCGCCAGCAACCGCTCAAACGCACCACTCAGCAAGATCGGGCTTTCCAGTGTCAGGACTTCATCGCGAAAGGTGTCGCGGTCCAACACATTGCGCAGATTGCCAAAGCGCGTGCGCAGGCTCATCACCCGGCGCTCCCGGATCGGGTCGATGGGCGGGTTCGTCACCTGGCTGAAATTCTGCCTCAGGAAGTGAGAGAGGGGCCGATAGCGCTCCGATAGCACGGCCAGCGGCGTATCATCGCCCATCGAGCCGACCGCTTCCGCGCCGGTCTCTGCCATGGGGTGCAGGATCATCTCCATGTCTTCCATGGAGAAGCCGGCCGCGAGCTGGCGCCGCCGCAGGGCTTCGCCCGCCAGGCGTCGCGCCTCCGGCCCGGCCAGAACCGAATCCAGGGGCTTGATATTGCGGATCAGCTCATCGAACGGTTCACTCGCCGCGACTAGGTCTTTCAACTCCGTGTCGTGATAAAACCTGCCGGTATCCAGGTCGACGCCGATCATTTCGCCGGGCCCAACCCGGCCTTTCTCCACGATGCGATCTTCACCCACGCCCACCATGCCGCATTCAGAGCCCACGACCAGCAGGTTCGTATCTGTACGCAGATAGCGCATGGGCCGCAGACCGTTGCGGTCCATGCCTGCAACCACCCAGCGCCCGTCCGTGGCGGCGATGGCCGACGGTCCGTCCCAGGGTTCCATCACGGCAGAGCTGTAGGCATACATGCGCGCATGATGGGGCGGCACCGGACGGTCCGGGTCCGCCCAGGCTTCTGGGATCAGCAAGGTCTTGGCCATGGGCGCGCTGCGACCTGCGCGCGCCAGGACTTCAAAGACCGCGTCGAGGGCCCCGGAGTCTGACGCGCCGGGTTGGATCACCGGTTTGATATCGTCCTGGTGGGCGCCGAACACGTCGGCGGCCATGCGGCCCTCGTGATTGCGCATCCAGTTGATATTGCCCTTGAGCGTATTGATCTCACCATTATGAGCGAGCATCCGAAAGGGCTGGGCCAACCACCAGGTGGGCACCGTGTTGGTGGAATAGCGCTGGTGATAAATGGCGAAAGCGGAGATGAAGCTCGGATCGGCCAGGTCCGGATAGAACACGGACAATTGTTCGGCCAGAAACATGCCTTTGTAGATCACGCTGCGTGCCGATAGTGAGCAGATGTAGAAATCTCGCAAGCCCTGTTTCTGCACTCGTTGCTCGATCCGCCGGCGGATGAGATAAAGCGAGCGCTCCAGGGCGTCCGGATCGGCGTGGGCGTCGCAGGCGAACAGCACCTGTTCGATCTCGGGGCGCGTGGCATTGGCCTCTTCGCCGATGACCGCGATGTTCACGGGCACCTGGCGCCAGCCAAACAGGTAATAGCCCGCCTCGAGGATTTCTGACTCCACGATGGTTCGGCAGGCTTCCTGGTCGCCATATTGGGTGCGTGGCAGAAAGATCATGCCCACCGCGATGCGCGCGTCACCCGGCTCCAGGCCCGTGCGCCGGATCCGTTCCCGAAAGAAATCCTGGGAAATTTGCACATGAATGCCTGCGCCGTCGCCGGTCTTGCCGTCGGCGGCTACAGCGCCGCGGTGCCAGACCGAGCGCAGCGCGTCGATGGCATATGCAATCACTTCGCGCCGGGGCGTGCCATCGGCCGCGGCCACGAGGCCTACGCCGCAATTGTCATGATGCCAGGCCGGGTCATAGGCCTGCGCGCTGATCAGCGCTTTGGCATTCTTCTCATAGCGCGCCAGGCGGTCTTGCGCGCACTCCGAGAGGGGATCTTGGGTCGGATCATAAGCCATAGGATGGAATCTCTCAGGCGGCGGCCTGGCGCCGCGCGGTCAGATAGGCGTCAAGGCCCGTGGCCGCGTCGCGGCCTTCGCGAATGGCCCACACCACGAGCGAGGCGCCGCGCACGATATCACCGGCTGCGAACACGCCGGGCAGGCCCGTCATCATGGATGTGGGGTCCACCACCACGGTGCCCCAGCGCGTCACCGGCAAATCGGCACAGCCGAACAAGCCCGGCAGATCCTCCGCGTCGAAGCCCAGCGCCTCGATCACCATATCCGCAGGCAGGGTCACGTCCTGGCCCTCGGCGATTTCCGGTTTCTGGCGGCCCGAGGCATCCGGTAACCCCAGGCGCACCGGCGCGGCGCGGATCTGGCGCACATGGGTATCGCCCAACAGGGCGCGCGGCGCGGACAGCCAGCGGAAGGTCACGCCTTCCTCTTCGGCATGGCCCACTTCCCGGTCTGATCCGGGCATGTTGGCCCGGTCGCGCCGGTAAAGACAGGTCACGCTCGCGGCCCCGTGGCGCACCGCCGTGCGCACGCAGTCCATGGCCGTGTCGCCGCCGCCGACCACCACCACATGGCGCCCGTGGGCATTGAGAGTGCCGTCCTCGAAGGCCGGTACCTGGTCGCCCAGGCCTTTGCGGTTCGAGGCAGTCAGGAAATCAAGCGCCCGATGCACGCCGTGCAGGCCCGCTCCCGGCAGGCTCAAGGCCCGTGCCTTATACACGCCGGTGGCGATCAACAGACCGTCATGGGCCGCGCGCAGATCCTCCAGCGAGGCGTCGCGCCCGATCTCGAAAGCGAGTTTGAACTGGATGCCGCCCGCGGCCAGGAGCTGGGCGCGCCGCTCCACCACGTCTTTTTCCAACTTAAAGTTTGGAATACCGTAGATGAGCAAGCCGCCGACCCGGTCATAGCGGTCATAGACGGTCACCGCATAGCCTTTGCGCCGCAGCACATCCGCCGCGGCCAGGCCGGCCGGCCCGGCGCCGATAATCCCCACCGACTGGCCCTTGTCCGGACCCGGCGTCAGCGGCCGCACCCAGCCGTTTCTCCAAGCGGTTTCCGTGATGTAGTTCTCCACCGCCCCGATCGTGACCGTGCCGTGGCCCGATTGCTCGATCACGCAGGAGCCCTCGCAGAGCCGGTCCTGCGGGCAAATCCGCCCGCACACTTCTGGAAAGGTGTTGGTGGCCTGAGCCACCTCATAGGCTTCCTCAAGCCGCCCTTCGGCGGTGAGCATCAACCAGTCGGGGATATTGTTGTGGAGGGGGCAGTGCACTTGGCAGAAGGGCACGCCACATTGGGAGCAGCGAGAAGCCTGCTCCCGCGCTTTTTGCGCAATGAATTCCCCATAAATCTCATGGAAATCGCCAATTCGCGCGTCCGCAGCGCGTTTTTCAGGCATTTCCTTGTCGAAGTCTACGAATTTTAGCATGCTCTCACAATGGCGCGCTGTGTCGAAGTTGGCAATGCAGTGCAGCAATATTTACCGCACCAGCACAGGGTCACGGTGTCCAGGATTGGCCCTGTGGGCGAACCAAACGCGCCAGGCGCCCGCTTTACGGGGTGTTGAGGCCGGTTTTCCTACACTCTTGTGCCCGACTGTTCCTCCAATGAGCCGTGAGGAGAAGATACCGCCGCAGCCCTTAACAGTGTAAAAGAGGGAGTCGGAGCGGCGTGCCGGTGGGGGAGGCGCGTTGACGCGCCGTAATGCCGACGTCTAGCGAGGGATGATCGACCGTGCCGCTCGAACTGCTGATCCTCCTGGCCATCATCCAGGGGCTGACCGAATTTTTGCCTATCAGCTCGTCCGCCCACCTGATCCTCCCGTCGCAATTGGGGTTGATCGAGGACCAGGGGGTGACGATTGATGTGGCGGTGCATGTGGGCTCGCTCTTGGCGGTGATGCTCTATTTCCGGCGCGACGTGGCCGCGCTGGTGGTGGGCATGTTTCAGGCCCTGGGCGGGCAATGGACGCGCGATGCACGCATGTTCGTCTATTTGGCGGGCGCCTCGATTCCGGTTCTGATTGTCGGCTTTATCTTCGCCATGCTCGACTGGGACGATGCCATGCGCTCCATTGAGCTGATCGGGTGGATGTCCATCATTTTCGGCGTGGCGCTCTATGAAGCTGACCGGGTGGCGATGCGCTACAAGACCATGGACGAGCTGACTTGGACCGGCGCCATGTCCATTGGGATTGCCCAAGTGCTGGCCTTGTTCCCGGGCACGAGCCGCTCTGGCATCACCATGACGGCTGCCCGTTTCCTGGGCTTTGAACGTTCGGAAGCAGCGCGCTTTTCCATGCTGCTGTCGATCCCAGTGATCTTGGCCGCCGGCGCCGTGAAGGGCTTGGAAGTGGTCAGCAGCGGCGACGCGGTGCTGGGCGAGGCGGTGATGTGGTCGCTCGCGCTCTCTTTCATCTCCGCTTACATCGCCATCTGGTTCTTCATGACCCTGGTGGATCGCATCGGCATGCTGCCTTTCGTGGTCTATCGAGTGGTCCTGGGCATCCTGCTGCTCAGCTATGTCTACTGGCTCCACGCCTATTTTCAGTGAGGGGCGCGTAAAGGCGCCGCGCTCCTCAGGATTGTTGTGTCTTCCGCCCGCGCTATAGTCGCAAACGAGGACCGGCGCTGCGGCCGGTCTGTGTGACGACCGCGAAGCGGGGCAGCGATGCACTGGGGCGTGCGCATTTTTCTACTTGTGACCTTCGGCTTCAGTTGGGGGACCGTCGCGCTTGCGGCCCTGGCGGGCGCGTTCACGGGGCCTGCGGTCACCGATATTCTGCTCATTCTGGTGTTTATGGCGGGGCCGCTGCTGGGCGCGCTGGCGGCTGCGCGGCGCTATCATCCCGGCGCGACGCTTTCGGTGTTGGGCCTGATGCGGGGGCCGGGGGCCACGCCGGATCTCGGGGCGGAACCGGGGCGCACAGCCCCCACGCGCGGCGCGCTGGCCTGGTGGTGGCTGGCGGCGTGGCTTGTGCCGGTGGGTCTGTGTTTCGGAGCCTCTGGGATCAGTTATCTGTTGCCCGGCGTCGAGCCGGTCACTCTGCTCCAGGGCCTCACTGAAGCCTTGCGCGCGGCTGGTGAGGATGATGCGGCCATTGCGGATCTCGCCAAATATGAAGACCTGCCGCTATTCACGCTGTCCTTCCTGGCGGCACTGACCACTGGGGCGATCTTCAACACTGGTCTGTTCCTGCTGCAAGAGCTGGGCTGGCGCGGGTATCTCTGGCAGGCGCTGCGGCCCTTCGGTTTTTGGCGCGCGAACCTGACCATCGGCCTGATCTGGGGCATGTGGCACGCGCCGCTCATCGCGCTCGGTCATCGCTATGGGCAGGACTATCCGGGCGCGCCCTGGCTCGGGATCGCAGCCGCGCTGGGGTTGGCGTTGCTGGCCTCACCAATGATTGGACTGATCCGCGAGCGCACCGGCTCGGTGATCGCGGCGGCGCTGTTTCATGGCACCATGAATGCGGTCGCCGGCCTCAGCCTGCTGATCATCGCCGCCCCGACCGTGTTCTATCGGGGCATTGTGGGCGTGCCGGGTTTGGTGGTGCTGGCGCTGAGCCTCATCGCGGTAGCGCTGCTGACGCCGCGTCTGCGCTGGCGCGAGACCTGACGCGCGGGATGCAATGAGGCGCAGGACCGAGGGTGCCTTGGCAGGACCCAATGTGCCTCGGCAGAATTCCGTGTGCCTCGGCAGGATCCAGTGCGCCTTACTTGCCGTGACCAGCGTCGTATTGGCCGTGTTCGCGGAACCGATAGAGATAGGTGGGCAGGATCACTTCGGCGGCCGTGGGCGTGATGCCCAGATCCTGAAGTGTGCCCATGTCGGCTTGGCCGCTTTCGCCCACCACATTGTCTTTGGTCAAGGTGCGCACCTGATCCACCGTGATGGCCGGAGCGCCAAACGGGTTGAGCTGAGCGAAGAAGCCCATGATCCGAGCCAGGAAGAACGGGATCGAGATGAACCCGGCGTTCTGATGGGTCACCGACAGCATCAGTTCCAGGCTTTCCCGGAAGGTCATCACACGCGGTCCGCCCAGCTCATAGATCCGGCCCGCGGTCTCGGGATGCGTGAGGCAATAGAGGGCCGCATCCGCCACATCATCCACATGTACCGGCTGCAATTTGGTTTGCCCGCCCCCCACCAGCGGCAGCAGCGGTGAGAAACGCGCCATGGTCGCGAAGCGGTTGAAGAAGTCGTCTTCCGGTCCGAAGACGATGGACGGGCGCAGGATCGTGACACCGGGCATGACCTGGCGCACGCGGCGCTCACCTTCCCCCTTGCTGCGGGCATACTCGGAGGGGCCATCGGGATCCGCGCCGATAGCCGAGAGCTGGATCATGCGGTTGATGCCCATCTCGGCCGCCACGCGGGCCACCCGTTCGGCCCCTTCCGTTTGCAAGCTGTCGAAGGTCTGCCGGCCCCACTGGTAGAGAAGGCCGACCAGATTGATGACCGCGTCGGCGCCGCGCAGGACCCGCGTCACCGATTCCAGATCCCGCACATTGGCCTGCATCAGCGCGATCTGCCCGGGTGATCCCATGGGCAAAAGGAACATGGCCTCATTGGGCCGGCGCACGGCAACGCGCACCCGATAGCCCGCCTTGGCCAGCTCGCGCACAATGTTGCGCCCGACAAAGCCCGAGCCCCCAAACACGGTAACGATCTCGCCCGTCATGATCCTTGCGCCCCATTTGCTCTGCGCGTGATGCGGTGCTCTGCGCGTGATGCGGCCTGCGCCAGGGATGATGGCGCGAGCAGCCCGTGCGGGGGTAATAGCCGAAAGCCACGGGGGAGGAAAAGGGCGTGCAGCATAAGTGCGGCAAACAATGTCGCTTGACGCCGTTCCGGGTGGAGCGTATCACCCCAATTCCGATTCAGCGGCCGGCCTTCACGCCGGTGCGCCGGTGCCATGCCCAGGTGGCGGAACTGGTAGACGCGCTAGCTTCAGGTGCTAGTGATCGAAAGGTCGTGGAGGTTCGAGTCCTCTCCTGGGCACCACTCTTTCGGGGCATCCGCCGCGAAACGAGGGTGGCAGCGCGCCGAGGAGCGCGAGGGTCAAAGGCGGTCAGGGCCCGGATGGCGCGAGGGAATCGTTATGACATCTCATCTTCATACCGGTGATCTGCCCGACGGTCTTTCGCTGGGCCCGCTCGTGGCCATTGATACCGAGACTTTAGGGCTGGTCCCCCATCGCGACCGTTTGTGTGTGGTGCAGCTGTCCGATGGCCAAGGCGACGCGCATGTTGTGCACTTTCCCCACCCCGTCTATGACGCCCCCAATCTCAAAGCGTTGATGGCGGACGCCAGCGTGACCAAGCTCTTTCACTATGCCCGCTTCGATGTGGCGGTGATCGAGCGCTATTTGGGCGTGACAGCCACGCCACTCTATTGCACCAAGATCGCCTCGCGCCTGGTGCGGACTTATACGGATCGCCACGGCCTGAAGGACTTGTGCCGGGAATTGCTGGGCGTTGATCTGTCGAAACAGCAGCAGAGTTCCGACTGGGGGGCGGCGCAGCTCACCCAGGCGCAGGTGGATTATGCGGCGTCGGATGTTCTCTACTTGCACCAGCTGAAAGAGACGCTCGACACCATGTTGGAGCGCGAAGGCCGCACCGGCCTGGCCGCCGACTGCTTTGGCTTCCTGCCCACCCGCGCCCGCCTCGACCTGAACGGTTGGGCCGGCGAAGACATTTTCTCTCATTCCTGATCAGGGATCGCCCAAGCGTCGCCCTTGACGCTCAGGCGTTGCTCCGCCCATATGGGAGGTCTGGCCGCTGGCAGCGGCCGGGCGCTCTGGGGGGAGACGCGAACGCAACGGCAGGGGTGACGGGCTTGCCCACCAACCGCACGACCAGCGACCGGACGGTGCGCGACGGGGCCAAGAAACGGCCGCCCGCCAACGCCGACCGCCACGCCCGGGAAACTGGCCCCCGCAAACGGCCCGAGGCACCGGCCGTTCTGCCGGCACGGGTGCCTCCAGCGCGAGCGTTTCGGGGAGCCGCGCGCTACAGCCGCTTCGTGAAGCTGATGAAAGCGCTGTTGCCGATTTTCGCGTTCGCGATCCTGGCGGTCGTGGCTGTTTACACCATCGTTTATGACACCGACGACAAGCTGACCGTGGCCTTCCAGCAGGCGCCCGGCTTTCAGTTCGACCGCCGCACAACCCGGCCGACCTTTACCGGGGCCGCCGGGAACGGTCAGCGTTACGAAGTGACAGCCGACAGTCTGGAGCCGCGCGACGCGGATATGCGTGAAATCGTGCTCAGTGGTCCTAAAGCGGATCTGCGGGCCCCCGATGGGGGGCGTGTGCAGCTGGGATCGCTCACGGGCGTGATCGATCTGGAGGGCCAGACCGTGATGCTCGACGGGGATGTGGTGGTGGTGTCCCATGACGGGTATGAATTCCGCACCGCCCGGGTCCTGATCGATTTGGAACAGCAGACGGTGCTTGGCGATCAGCCGGTGACGGGCACCGGACCCATGGGGACTGTGCGCGCCGATGGTTTCCAGGTTCTGGACGGCGCTCAGCGGGTGCGCTTTGCGGGCAATGTGGCCATGACCATCGACCCGGCCGCACTGCAAGCCATGCAAGAGGCCGGCACAGCGAATGACAGGGCACCACGTGTTGGGGCGCCAGATGCCAGTGCACCAGATAATGGGGCGCCAGATAATGGGGCGCCAGATAATGGGGCGCCCGATGATGCAGCGCCAAACAACGGCGTAACAAAGGAGACGGCGAGCCGATGATGCGAGTGGTCTTGATGGGCGCGGTATGGGCGCTGCTGGCCGCAGGACCGGCGGCAGCGCAGGGTGCCCCGTTTGCGAGTGCCCCTTTGGGCATCGATTCACGCACGCCCATCGCTATCGCGGCGGATGCCTTCGAGCTGCGCACCAGCGACCAGGTGGGCGTGTGGAGCGGCGCGGTGGAAGTGGTGCAGGGGGGCCTCACCATCCAGGGCGATCTGATCGAAGTCCATTACTATGCGCCGGAGTCCGAGCAGGCCGATGCGGGCCAGAGCGTCAGTCGCCTCGAGGCTCGCGGAAATGTGCGGATCGTCTCGCCCGACACCCAGGCGCAAAGCGACTGGGCCATCTATGATGTCGCGGGGCAAATGATGACGATGGGCGGCGGGGTGCTGCTGACGCGCGGGCCGAACCTGCTGCGCGGCTCGACCTTGAGCATTAATCTGGCGACCAATGTGGTGCGGCTCGATCCGGATCGGGCGACGGCGGACGCGGACGGGCCAGTGCGCACGACCGGGGGCCGGGTCTCTGGGGTCTTCGTGCCGCCGCCGGAACAGACTGAAGAAACGACCGCGCCGGAAAATGGCGGCGGGACCTGAGCGCAAGGCTAGGCTTAAGGGCGGTTGGTCTGGTTCATGAATTCTTAAGGGGCACGGAGCTCAAATGGATACGCCATCACTTGGAGAGCGGCGCCCGGATCAGCGGCCAGACGGCCAACGCTCCGGACCCTCCTTGGTCGGAGCGGGACAGGACGGTCCGCGGCTTGTGGCGTCGAATTCCGGGTTGGTGGCACGGGGAATTGGGAAGAGTTTCAAGCGTCGGCCGGTGGTGCGTCGGGTCTCTTTGGGACTTCAGCGCGGCGCAGTGGTGGGTCTCTTGGGTCCCAATGGCGCGGGTAAGACGGC
>CAZVEE010000058.1:0-21245 GCA_964625525.1 uncultured Alphaproteobacteria bacterium
CTGGGGCTCGGCAATCTGGGCGCGCTCGCCTCCAAGCCGGTGATGGAAGGCAAGGCGGTACTGTTCAAACGCTTCGCCGATATCGATTCCATCGACTTGGAAGTGGACGCAGAAGAGGTGGAGGACTTCATCGCCGCCGTGCGCCCGCTCGCACCCAGTTTCGGTGGGGTCAATCTGGAGGATATCAAAGCCCCGGAGTGCTTCGTCATCGAAGACCGCCTGCGCGAGAGCATGGACATTCCGGTCTTTCATGACGATCAGCACGGCACCGCCATCATCTCGGCTGCCGGCATCCTGAACGCGCTCGACCTGACCGGGCGCAGCATGGAAAACACCACAGTGGTGGTGAACGGCGCGGGCGCGGCCGGTATTGCGGTGCTGGAATTGCTGAAAGCCATGGGCCTGCCCCATGAGAACGCCATCCTGTGCGACTCCAAAGGCGTCATTTATCAGGGTCGCGAAGAGGGCATGAACCAGTGGAAATCCGCCCATGCGGTGGATACGGACGCACGCAGCATGGAAGACGCCATGACCGGCTGCGATGTGTTTATCGGCCTGTCAGTGAAAGGCGCGGTCACCGCGGACATGGTGCGCTCCATGGCCGATCAGCCGATCATTTTCGCCATGGCCAATCCGGACCCGGAGATTGCCCCCGAAGACGTCGCGCAGATCCGCGACGATGCCATCATGGCCACCGGCCGGTCGGATTATCCGAACCAGGTGAATAATGTGCTGGGCTTTCCCTATATCTTCCGGGGCGCGCTTGATGTGCGGGCGCGGACGATTAACGAGACCATGAAAATCGCCGCCGTGCACGCGCTCGCCCAATTGGCGCGCGAGGACGTGCCCGACGAAGTGGCACGCGCCTATCAGGGCCGCCGCCTCGCCTATGGCAAGGACTATATCATCCCCGCGCCCTTCGATCCCCGGCTGATCAGCCACGTGCCGCCGGCGGTGGCACGGGCGGCGATGGAGTCGGGTGTCGCACGCCGTCCGATTCCGGACTTTCGCGACTATCAGAAAGACCTGTCGGCGCGGCTCGACCCCACCGCATCGCTCTTGTCCATGGTGATGGATGACGTGCGCGCCCAGCCCAAACGCGTGGTGTTCGCCGAAGGCGAGGAAGATGCGGTGATCCGTGCCGCAGCGGCCTTTCAGAATGCAGGCCTGGGGCAGGCGGTGCTGATCGGTCGGGACGATGTGGTGATGGCGGCGCGCACGCGCCTGGGCATTGATGAAACCATCGATCTGGAATGCCACAACAATCGTCAGTCCCAGTCCTGTGACCGCTTTGCGGACTATCTCTACAAGCGGCTTCAGCGGGAAGGCTATCTGCACCGGGACGTGCACCGCATGGTCAACACCGACCGCAATGTGTTCGGCGCCTCGATGGTGGCGCTGGGTGAGGCGGACGCCATGGTCACGGGCGTGACCCGGAACTATGCCACGGCGTTCTCCGACATCAGCAAGGTGATTGACCCTATGCGCGGACGCCGGCTCATCGGTGTGTCGATCATCTTGTCCCGGGGGCGCATGATCTTTGTGGCCGATACAAGCGTGTGCGAAATGCCGGGGGCAGAGGATCTGGCGGATATCGCCGAGACGGCCGCAGCCGTGACGCGCCAGTTCGGGCACGAACCGCGCGTCGCGCTGCTCGCCGCCTCGACATTCGGCCACCCGCCCATGGAACGCTCGGTTGCGGTCAGCGATGCCGTGAAAGTGCTTGATGCGCGGGGCGTGGAATTTGAGTATGAAGGGGAAATGGCGCCGCATGTGGCCTTGGCGCCGCAAGGTCTGGCGCTTTATCCTTTCGCACGCCTGTCGGGTCCGGCCAATGTGTTGGTGATGCCGGCGGTGCACTCGGCATCCATCAGCACCATGATCGTTCAAGAACTTGGCGGGTGCACCGTGCTCGGACCGTTCCTAATCGGGCTCGAACGGTCGATCCAGGTGGTGCAGATCGGCGCGACGGTAAACCAGATCCTGCAAATGGCGGCCTTTGCCGCTTTCGACCTCAATCGTGGGCTGGCGCCGGAGACGCCCACGGCGGAGCGAGGATCCGCCCGCAAAGCGAAGGACGAGGCCCCGCGCGCGCGCCGTTAAGTGTCGGCGGGCAGGTCACGCCCAAAACGATCGAGATAAGTGGCCTTGATTTCGGCCACCGGGAACATGATCAGTACATCGGTCGTGCCGAACTGCTCGTCGATCACCGCGCCTTCGCCGATATACGCGCCAGCGCGAATATAGCCCTTGATCAAGGGGGGCAAGGCGCGCAGCGCATCGCGCAAATGGATCTCTTCCGGGGGCAGACGGTTCATCTCTACCCCGATGCCGGGCAAGGGGCTGACCCGCCAACCTTCAGGCGCGCGATATTCGTGGTGCAGGAACGAGAGCGGGATCGCCAGCGCATCCGGGTCGGTGCCCTCAAACGACGCGCAACCAAACATCACATCCATATTGTGCTTCAGCACATAGGCCAGAATACCGCGCCACAACAATTCGATGGTGGGCTTGTTGCGATAGTTGCTATGGGTGCAGGATCGGCCCAATTCCAGGAACCGCTTGCCGTCGGTCATCATCGCCTGCAACGGCGTGATGTCGAATTCAGAGGCGGTGTAAAACCCGTTATGGGCGTCCGCCACTTCCTGGCGCAACAACCGATAGGTACCCACGACCCGCGGCCCCCCGTCCGTGCGCCGCGGCGGCGCATAGTCAAAGGCCAGCAAGTGATCGCAGATCTGGTCAAAGGCGTCGTAGTCGCGGCGCAGGCGCGCCATATCCGCGTCGCGGGGCTGCGCGGACATTTCCTCGTAAAAGACTTCGTAGCGCAACTGCTGGGAGGCGATGATGTCCGCCGGGTCGCGGGACACCCGCACCTCAAGCGTGCCGTGACTCGCCAGCACGCCGCCATCATCCTGCCCGCCGGTCGTGGCCGTGGTGTCCAATCGCCAATCCCCGTTTATCGGCCCGCCACCCTTTTCAGATCCGCCTCATGTCCGGCCTGAAAGAGTAAAGCGAGCGCAGCCCCGGGCGCAAACCACCCGCCAGGCTCCACAAAACGCCAAGGCCCTTGCAACCCCGCTAACGCGGCCGGGCTCGTGAGAGACGCGTAGTATGCCCCAGATAAGCGACCAAGTGCTTGCAAGAAATTCAGCATTTCGGACACCTCGCCGATGCGCCCCGACGGCCACGCAAGTATGAACGCCGTATGACCGCTCACAACGCAACACTCTTGCGCCGATAACGGGGGTTTGAGCAAACCTGCCGCGTTAAACGCCAGCGACGCGGCTGGGCATGCGGGGGCGAGTCCATTTCTCCACCGCAGCGTAAAGCGCGTCTGGTGTCATGGGTTTGGTGAGAAAGTCATTCATGCCGGCACCCAGACACCGAGCGCGATCCTCAGCCATGGCATTGGCGGTGAGCGCAATCACCGGCAGCGCGCTCCAGGCCGGCTCGGCGCGCAGACGGCGCGTGGCTTCCAGACCATCCATATCCGGCATGTGCACATCCATAAGCACCAGATCGTAAGACTGGCGCGCGAGCGCCTCCAATACCGCCGCGCCGTTCTCGGCCGTGTCCACGGCATGGCCCACCCGCTTCAAAAGCGACACCGCGAGAATGGCATTGATCTGATTGTCCTCTGCCAGAAGGATGCGCAGGCCTGATTGGGCGGCCTCGTCTGGCACGGGTTCGGGCTCGGGCGAGGCCACCACGGCGACGGTCTGGCGGCGCAGTTCGAGGGCCCCCATGGGCGCATCTATCAGTGAGCGGATGATATCCGCTCGCCGCGCCGGTGTGACGAGGAAACCGTCATAGCCCTGATCGTTGAGACCGCCAATTTCGGCCCGCTGATCGGGCGTAAGCAGGCGCACAAAGCGCGCATCGGCAAAGTCCGGTTGCGCCCTCATTTGCGCCGGGTCGGGCAAATCGGCCCCGGCCTCGGTGAGCACGGCGGTAAAGGCCGGCCCGCTGGGCAAGGTATCAAGACGCCCGGCCCACGCGATCGCATCACCGCGATCCATACGGATCTGGCGCAGCAGCGCCTCACGGGTGATGGTACAGGCCGAGGCGATCAGCACGCGCTGGCCCTGGAGCGTGGCGCGCGATGCCGCTGGCGCGCCGGTGGACGCCAGCGCCGCGGTGAACCAGAAGATACTGCCCCGGCCTACACTGCTCGCCACTCCGATACGCCCGTCCATAGCCTCGACAATGCGCTTGGAAATGGCCAAGCCAAGCCCAGTACCGCCGAATTTGCGGGCATGCGAATTATCGGCTTGGGCAAAGAGATCGAAAATGCGTTCACGCGCGTCTTCCGGTACGCCAATACCGGTGTCTTCCACTTCGACGCAGACATGACCTTTCGTGTCCGGATCACATTTAAGGCGGATGATCACGCCGCCCGACTGAGTGAACTTGACCGCATTGCCCGCAAGATTGAGTAAGACCTGACGCAGCCGCGCCTCGTCACCCGTGACCAGAGCCGGCACATCCGGGGCGATCAATGTGGCGATGGCGATGCCCTTGATATGGGCGCGCGGCGCCAACAGTTCGGCCACCGCCTCGACGGTTTGCACCGGATCGAAAGGCGCGAGCTCCAGGTCCACCGCGCCGGTTTCGATCTTGGAATAATCGAGAATGTCGTTGATCAAACTTAGAAGCGCCTCGCCTGATTCCTGGACCATTTCCGCGTAATGGCGCTGGCTCGGCGTCAGCGGGCCAGAGAGCAACAGGCCAGTCATGCCAAGAATGCCATTCATCGGCGTGCGGATTTCGTGGCTCATGGTGGCCAGGAACAGGGATTTTGAACGGCTCGCCGCCTCCGCCAAGTCGCGGGCATGGAGCAGCGCTTCCTCTGTTTCCTTCCGGTCAGTGATATCGCGGCCAACGCTTTGGATTTCCAAGAGCCGCCCGCTGGGGTCGCGCACGGGAAAGTCCTCCCAGGCGAACCAGCGCCAGCCATCGACCGTCTCCACCCGCTGGTCATAGCGCACCCGCAACGGCCCCGCGCCGCCACCGCCAAGCCGCCCTAGAATGGCCCCCGGATTATCTGGGTGCACGGGCGGGTGAAAGGCCGTGCCGATCACTTCATCGCGTTTGCAGCCAAAGGTGGCGCAGAACACGTCGTTGACAAAACTCAAGCGCCCGTCGGGATATTTGCGCAACAACACATCGCCATGCCCGTCCACAAGGCCCCGATAGCGCGCCTCGGAGCGGCGCAGCTCCGCATTGGCCATGCTCAGCGCACTGTTGGCGCGGGCCAGATCACCACGCGCGCTTTCCAGCTCCACCGCTTGGCGGCGCAGCGATCGCAATTGCTCGCGCCCATCCGCAAAGGCCCACACCGCCAGCGCCAGAGCCGCAGCCGTCGCCACGCCGACCACTTTCACATCCAGCTCGGACAAGGAATGACCCGGCCACTGGCCAACCCAGCCCAACCCAAAGGCGGCCAAGGTCGCCACCACCAGCAAAAACAGCAGGAACAGCACCGGCCTCATGATCCGCACCAGCACACAGTTACCGAATCGTTCATCAGGCTGTTCTGGGTAAGAATCAGGGCCATCCTATGGCAAGGATACGGATGATCCCCATGCGTCTCATTATGGGACGCTCATGCGGCCAGGCGCAAGCGCCGGAAACTCAGGGCTTCGGCCACATGGGTGCGGCGCACACCGTCGGCGCCTTCCAGATCCGCCAGCGTTCGAGCAACTTTCAGGACACGGTGATAGCCACGCGCGGTCAGACGCATGGCCTCGGCCGCATCGGTCAGGAGCTTGCGCCCGGCACTGTCCGGCTCGGCAATGCGGTCCAGAAGCTCCCCTTCGGCCTCGGCATTGGTGCGCAAGGCCTTGCCCAGGCGGGCAAAGCGATCCGTTTGCACGGCCCGCGCGGCGGCCACGCGGGCGGCCACGGCGGCGGTGTTCTCACGCGGCGGCGGCAGGGCCAGATCAGCGGCCTTTACGGCCGGGACTTCTACATGGAGATCGATGCGATCAAGCAAGGGACCGGACAGCTTGGCCTGATAATCAAGGGCGCATTTGGGCGCCCGGGAACACGCCTGCACCGGATCACCCAAATGGCCGCAGCGGCAGGGATTCATGGCGGCGACCAACTGCACCCGCGCTGGATAGCGCACATGGGCATTGGCGCGGGCAACCACCGCTTCGCCGGTCTCCAACGGTTGACGCAGGGAATCGAGGACCTGACGCGAGAATTCCGGTAATTCGTCTAGAAACAAAACACCGAGATGGGCGAGGGTGACTTCACCGGGTTTGGCTTGGCGGCCACCCCCCACAAGGGCGGCCATACTGGCGGAATGATGGGGGGCACGGAAAGGCCGCGTCCGGCTCATCACGCCGCCGTCCGAGCCTCCGGCAACCGACGCGATCAGGCTCACGTCCAGCGCTTCTTCAGGGCTCAAAGGCGGCAACAGGCCCGGCAGGCGCGCAGCCAGCATGCTCTTGCCTGAACCGGGCGGACCGCTCATGAGCAGATTGTGCCCGCCAGCCGCGGCGATTTCGAGCGCCCGTTTGGCGGTCTCCTGGCCTTTGATGTCGCGCAAATCCGGCCCCTCGCGCGGTTCGGGTGCGGGGCCCGGCTCCGGCGGGCTGAGCACTTGCGCGCCCTTAAAGTGATTGACGAGGGATAAGAGGCTCGCCGGCGCGAGCACCTCGATACGCCCGGCCCAGGCCGCCTCCGCGCCACAGGCCGCCGGACAGATCAAACCGCAGTCTTGTGCCGATGCCGCAAGCGCCGCCGGCAAGGCGCCGGTCACCGGCAAGACCGCCCCATCCAGCGCCAACTCGCCCAGCGCCACATAGCCCACCAATTCATCCCGGGGCAGAACATCCATGGCAGCGAGCAGGCCGAGCGCAATGGGCAGATCGTAATGGCTGCCTTCTTTGGGCAGATCCGCCGGCGCCAAATTGACCGTAATGCGTTTGGGCGGCAACGCCAGACCCATGGCGCCGAGGGCGGCGCGCACCCGCTCCCGGCTCTCGCCCACCGCCTTGTCCGGC
The DNA here is from genome assembly GCA_964625525.1 of uncultured Alphaproteobacteria bacterium. Lineage (GTDB taxonomy): Bacteria > Pseudomonadota > Alphaproteobacteria > JAJFIK01 > JAJFIK01 > CAZVEE01. The sequence continues at coordinate 7,017 of CAZVEE010000058.1, forward strand.
AGACCCACCACTTGAAACGCAGGCAGGCCAGAGGCCATGTGGACTTGCACGTCCACGGCCTTGGCCTCGACGCCGACAAAAGCGACCGTATGCACCCGCGCGATAGTTGTCATGGCCTATGCTTAGCCCATGGCGCGGGATGGCGCCACCACGGCGGGTGCAACCACGGTTCATGCGCCCGCTTTTCTGGCCTCGATGGCATCCCAAATGCGACCGGCGGCATTGGTACCGTCAAAGCGCTGCAATTCGCGCAGGCCCGTGGGCGAGGTCACATTGATCTCAGTCAAATAGCGCCCGATGATATCGATCCCGACAAAGATCAGCCCACGATCTTTCAGAGCTGGACCAATGGTGGCGCAGATCTCGCGATCCCGGTCGCTCAACTCGACCTTCTCCGCGCGTCCGCCCACATGCATGTTGGAGCGGCTTTCCCCTTGCGCCGGCACCCGATTGATGGCGCCCACCGGCTCGCCGTCTACCAGGATGACGCGCTTGTCGCCCTGGCGCACTTCCGGCAAATAGGCCTGCGCGATCATCGGCTCCCGATAAAACTGCGTGAACAGTTCAACGATCGAGTTCAGATTCTCATCATCCGGACGCACACGGAATACACCCGCCCCGCCATTCCCGTAGAGCGGCTTCACGATGATATCCTGATGCTCCGCGCGGAATGCCCGAATATCGTCGGCATTGCTAGCGATCAAGGTGGGGGGCATCACCCCATCGAAATGGGTGACGAAGAGTTTCTCGGGTGCATTGCGCACATGGGCCGGATCATTCACGACCAAGGTGTGCGGATGAACATGCTCCAGAATATGCGTGGCAGTGATGTAGCTCATGTCGAAGGGCGGATCCTGGCGCATGAGCACCACATCCATCTCCGCCAGATTGGTGAGCCGCGCTGTGTCCGCCTCAAAATGGCGGCCGGCGTCATCGGCGAGCCGCAGGGGTTTCAGCCAGGCCCGGACGACCCCATCCGCAAGGCTCAGATCCCGAGGCAGATAATAGTGCAGTGTGTGACCCCGCGCCTGCGCCTCCAGGCCCAGGGCAAAAGTGGAATCGCCTTTGATATCGATGGCCTCGATGGGATCCATCTGAATGGCAATGGCAAGAGAGTGGCTCATGGGGGCTCCTTCCCGGAACGGACCGGTCAATCCGCCCTTGTTAGTTAAGCTGGCGCTTTACCGTATCAAGCAGTCCCTCGGCCTTGCGGCGGAAGGCATCGTCAGGCGCGCGGCGCACCGCCTCCACCAGAGACTGCAACGCCAGGATCAGATGGCCCACCTGGGCATTGAGGGCTGCGAAATCATAGAGCAGCAGCGGCTGGCCCGGCGCGATCATCACCAGACGCTCAGCCACCTCCAGAGCGCGGGCATTGTCCTTGGCCTTCACCGCACGCTGCTTGATATTACTCAGCAAGCGGATCAAAATAGCCCGATTGGACATGAACCCCAGATCACAGGCGCGCCGCGGCGGCGCTTCGCCCTGAAGGCGTTGTAGAAAGCCCTGGATCTCATGCTCGCCCAAAATGCGTCCGCTCTGGAACGGGTCGATCACAGCCATGTCCGGACCATCGCCGACCGACACGAGAAAATGCCCCGGATAGTTGAGCCCGTTGACGGCCCATCCCTGGGCCTGGCCCGCATGCAGATAAAGAATGCCCAGAGTCACGGGCAGACCGCGGCGCCGATCAATCACCGAGAGCAGGTTAGCATTGTACGGATCATCGAAAGTGATCTGGTCGCCGTCATAACCATAAAGATCGGCCAGCACCTGAGACAGGACCTGCGCGCGGGCCTGCGGGGTATCGGCCGCCTCGCCGCCATCGGCCACATCGCGGGCCAGATCGCTCAGATGTCGGCGATAGGGCGCAAGATCCGCACCCGCACGATCAAGCGCCCCGAGGAGCAGGGCGGTATCGCCGAGCGTCACCGCCTCGTCGGGCGCCTGGCCAGTGGCGCGCAGCAGGTTCAGAATGTCCTGGCCAGGGGAGGTTTCGGACGATTGCATCAGGAGGTCTCTATCAAGAACGGATGGTGCGAGCGTGGATCGCCACACAACGCGAAAGCCGGGAGGAGGTCAACCGGGAGCATGGAAGGCAGCTTTCACATGCACCGGCCAGCGCCACCCCGCCAACGCGATCACGTCAAATCGCCAGGTGCAATCGGCAAGGTTGGGATTTTCCGCGATAAAGGCTTCGGCGGCGCGGATGATGCGCGCCTGGGCCGCGGGCGTCACCGCTTCCAGGCTGTCGGCCACGCTTTGGCGTACTTTCACCTCGACAAAGACCAGCCGCTTGCCGCGCCGGCACACCAGATCGATTTCTCCGCTGGGACCGCGATAGCGATGCTCGACGATGGCATAGCCTTGCATCCACATGTAAGCGGCCGCCAAACGCTCGGCCCATAGGCCGCGCCGGTGGCCCGCCCGGCCGGCTTCACTGCGATAATCCGTGCTGTGCCCGTTCATGGCGTCTCTCCGTCTCGCAGAGCCAAGGCCCGCTGGTAGACCGTTCGGCGCGGCAGGCCGGTCTCGGCCGTCACCTGTTCAACCGCAGATTTAAGCGGCAGCGCGCCCAGCGCAACAACCAATGCGGCGTCGAGTTCTTTTCCCGCTTCCGCACGCGCCCGTTGGGGCGGCGCGATGACCACCACGATTTCGCCTTTGGGCGGCGCTTCATCGGCATAGGCGGCCGCGAGCGTATCGAGAGCACCGCGCCGGACCTCCTCGAATGTTTTGGTCAACTCGCGCGCCACGGCCGCCTCGCGCGGGCCCAAAACGCCAGCCATATCCTGAAGCGATGCCGCGAGGCGAGGGCCGGACTCAAAGACCAGCAGAGTCGCCGGGATCGCCGCCAGGGTCTCTAACTCCGTGCGCCGCGCGGCTGTCTTCACCGGCAGGAAACCGGCAAAGCAAAACCGGTCCGAGGGTAAACCCGCCACAGTCAGCGCCGCCAGCGGGCTTGCCGGCCCCGGGACCGGCACCACCGCATGTCCTTCGGCCAGCACCGCGCGCACGAGCCGGTACCCCGGATCGGACACCAGCGGTGTGCCCGCGTCACTCACCAGCGCCACGACGGCGCCCGATTCCAGCGCTTCCATGATGCGCGGCCGAACCCGGTCCGCATTGTGATCGTGATAGGCCAGCAAAGGTGTCCGGATACCAAAGAGCGCGAGCAGGCGTGCCGTGACCCGCGTGTCTTCACAGGCGATCAGATCGGCGGCTTCCAGCGTATCAAGCGCACGCAAGGTAATATCGTCCCCATGACCGATGGGCGTGGCCACGATATGCAGGCCCGAAGCGGGCGGGCGGCCGCGCGGTGCCCGTGCTGCGAGTTTACTTCGCCAGGACCCGCCGGTAGGCTCGACGCGCCGCGCAGGCCGGGCCTCTCCCACGGGGCGGCCAGCGCTTTCGGGGGACGCGCTATCTGGGCACCCGCCACTAGGGGACGACCGTGGAGACGACCGTGAATCATGCTGCGAGCTGGGGTCGCTTTGGCCTTTTCGGGATTGTGTCATGGCTTGGATCATCTGAGGACGGGCGAGGCATTGTGAGCGCTCGCGCCGCCTTGGGAAAGGGAGCATTTGGCAAGACGGCGATCGCCGCTGCACTCACGCTGGGATTAGCCGCCTGCGGCACCACGCGTGAGCCTGCGCCGCTGCCCCGCGCCGACCTGCCGCCGCTGTCGGAAACCTTACCGGATCCGGGCTTTGAAGAGCCTGTGGCGCCGCCGGCGCCCGAGCCGCTGACGGCCCGGCATATGAATGGGCTGGCACCGGTGCGCGTGGCGCTATTGTTGCCACTCTCTGCCGAAGACGATGGCATTCGCCATGTGGCCGAAGGCATGCGCGATGCCGCGGAACTGGCCCTGTTCCAAATGAACCGTCCCGACGTGCTGGTGATCCCGAAAGACACGCGCGGCGAGCCGGCCCAAGCGGCCCGCGCCGCGCAAGAGGCGCTGATGGACGGCGCGGAGATCGTGCTGGGGCCGCTGCTGGCGGAGTCGGTGCGTGCCGTGGCGCCCCTCACCCAGGCCCAGGGCGTGCCGGTCATCGCCTTCTCATCCGACCGGGACGTGGCCGGCAATGGTGTGTATTTGTTGAGCTTCCAAGTGGAGGAGGAAATCCGCCGGGTGGTGTCTTTCGCGACGCTGAACGACATCACCAGCTTCGCCGCCCTCGTGCCTGAAAACCCCTACGGCGAGAAAGTCGTTCAGGCCTTGCAGACGGAAATCTTGAACGGCGGCAGCGAGCTGCGCCATCTTCAGCCCTATAATCCTTTTACGGATGATTTCCGCGACCCGGTCCGCTCCATCGCCGAATATGGCGAGCGGCGCGAGGCCCTTGCCGAACAGCGCACGGAACTTGCCAGCCGGCAGGACGAGGCCTCACGCCGGGCGCTTGCGCGCCTGGAAGAAACCCAGACCTGGGGCGCGGTCTCTTATCAGGCCGTGCTGCTCCCTGAAGGCGGCACGACCTTGCGCAGCCTCGCGCCCATGCTGCCCTATTTCGATATCGACAATCGGGTGGTGCGGTTCCTGGGTACCGGCCTGTGGGATGACCCGAGCCTGTGGTCGGAACCGTCGCTCCAGGGCGGCTGGTTCGCCGCACCGCCGCCGGAAGGCCGGGAGGGGTTCCAGGCCCTCTTTGAACAGAGCTTCGATGCCCGTCCGCCGCGCCTGGCGAGCCTGGCCTATGACGCAGTGACCTTGGCCGCCGCTCTGTCCAGCGCTCCAGAAGGACAACGCTTTGCGATCGATCAGCTCACCACGCCGGGCGGTTTCGCCGGCATTGACGGGCTCTTCCGCTTTCGCCCTGATGGCACGGCAGAGCGCGGCCTCGCGGTTCTGCAAGTGACCGGCGGCTCGGTGGAAGTGGTCAGCGAAGCACCGATGATGTTTCCGGCCGATCCAGAACCGGCGTTCGATGGGGCGGGCACGGACGGCCAGGGCTGGGGTCGCGACTCCGAGTGGCAGACACAAGACCCCTGGGCCAATCCGGCGCAAGACGAGGGCTGGAACCGAAATGGGACCGGTCTCTAAGGTCCGCACCCTCACTTTAGGTCAGCAGGGCGGCGAGCACGCCATTGAGCACCCGCCGCCCCGCCGACGTGGCCAGCAAACGCCCCTGCGCCAAAGACACCAGCCCATCAGCCTCCAATGCCGCGATGCGAGCCGGATCAAGGGGCTTGCCCGCGAGCGCGGCATACCGATTGAGCGACACCCCCTCACTCAGCCGCAATCCCATCAACAAGCATTCCGCGCCCTGGGCCTCTTGTGTGATCAGGTCGTCTGTCTCCAGACCATCGCCTCGCGCCTCAACAGCCGCCAGCCACGCCTCCGGCGCGCGGATCGTCGCCGTGGCCCGCCGCCCGTCCGGACCGCCAAGGCGGCCATGGGCGCCAGGCCCGGCGCCCACATAATCCCCATACCGCCAATAGACGAGATTATGCCGGCTTTGCGCTCCGGGGGCTGCGTGGTTGGAAACCTCATAGGCGTTCAGACCTGCCGCGGCACAAACGCGTTGCGTTACATCGTAAAGATCGGCCGCAACATCCTCATCGGGCACCCGCAGCGCGCCGCGCGCATGCAGATCGAAAAAGGCCGTGCCCGGCTCGATCGTGAGTTGATAGAGCGACAAATGATCGGCTGCCAGAGCAATAGCTTCGCGTAGTTCCGTTTCCCAGGCGGCCGCTGTCTGGCCGGGGCGCGCATAGATAAGATCAAACGACAGGCGCGGAAAGGTCTCACGGGCAAGACCGATCGCCGCTTTCGCCTCAGCGGCTGAATGCAGCCGCCCCAGCGCCTTCAGATCCGTATCCCGCAGGGACTGAACACCGACGGACACGCGATTGACCCCGGCGGCACGGAACCCGGCAAAGCGCTGTGCCTCGGCACTGGTCGGGTTCGCCTCCAGGCTGATTTCCGGATCATCCGTAAAGCCCCACAATGCGGACACCGCATCAATCACCGCCCCCACTGTTGCAGGCTCCATGAGCGAGGGCGTGCCGCCACCGAAAAACAGGCTTCCCGCCCGCGCCGGTCCGGTTCGCACCCGCAAGCTCGTCAGCTCGCGGACGAGGGCCTGGCGCCAGCGCTCCTGCTCAACCGAGCGGCGCACGTGAGAATTGAAGTCGCAATAAGGGCATTTGGCGGCGCAGAACGGCCAGTGCACATACACACCGAAACCGCCTTCAGGCACGCCGAAACCGCCTTCAGGCACACCGAAACCGCCTTCGGGCGAGGCGTCGGGCGCCGCCATGGCTCACGCCCCCTTAAAACAGGCGGCGATCAGTTGGGCAAAGGCATCGGCCCGATGGCTGATCCGGTGCTTTTCGTCCTGATCCATTTCACCGAATGTCTCACGGCGCCCGTCCGGCAAAAAAACCGGATCATAGCCAAAACCACGCTCCCCCCGGGGCGGCCACACAAGCGCGCCGGCCACGGTGCCTTCAAAGCTTTCCACGTGCCCATCGGGCCAAGCAAGTGTCAGGGCACAGACAAAGCGCGCGCGCCGGTCCTTGGCGCTCATGGCACCTTGCGCCGCCAGCGCATCCTCGACCTTGCCCATGGCGACGTGAAAATTGCGCTCCGGCCCAGCCCAGCGCGCGGAGAAAATCCCCGGATCCCCGCCCAGAGCCTCAACAGCCAGACCGGAATCATCCGCCAGCGCCACCAGGCCAGAGGCGGTCGCCGCCGCCCGGGCCTTCAGTTCCGCGTTCTCGATGAACGTGGTGCCCGTTTCCTCCGGTTCCGGCAGATCCAGCTCGCCAGCCGAAACCACGTCATGGCCGAACGGAGTCAGCAAGGCCGCAATCTCGCGCACCTTGCCCGCATTGTGAGACGCGACCACGAGCCGTCCGCCCTCGAACTGCCGGTGGCTGCTGTGTGCATCGACCATGGGTCTCACCCCCGCGCCGGACCGCCCAGGCCCAGCACCTCCTGCTGCATGCGCGCCAGCGTGGCGCAGCCGGTCTTAGCCAGCTCCATCAGCGCGCTGAATTGGTCCGGGCTCATGGGGTCGGTTTCGGCCGTGGCTTGCACTTCCACCAGACCGCCCTGGCCCGTCAGCACGAAATTCGCGTCCGTCTCGGCTTCGGAGTCTTCGGCATAATCCAGATCCAGCACCGGCGTGCCGCGATAGAGGCCGCAGGAGATCGCCGCCACTTGGTCTTTAAGCGGAATATTGGTGATCATTTCACGGTCATACATCCATTGCAGCGCCTGGCGCAGCGCAATCCAGGCGCCGGTGATCGCCGCGGTGCGAGTGCCGCCATCGGCCTGAATCACATCGCAATCCACGGTGATCTGGCGTTCGCCCAGCTTCACCAAATCCGTCACCGCCCGCAGTGAGCGCCCGATCAGACGCTGGATTTCCTGGGTCCGGCCCGACTGTTTGCCCCGCGCGGCTTCCCGGTCGGTGCGCGTGTGGGTCGAGCGCGGCAACATGCCATACTCCGCCGTGACCCATCCCTTGCCGCCGCCTTTCAGCCAGGGCGGCACCCGGTCGCCGACGGATGCGGTGCACAGCACATGGGTATCGCCAAAACGCACCAGGCATGAGCCCTCGGCATGTTTGACGGCTTTTAAGTCGAAGGAAACGGCGCGTAAGGAGTCTACGGCGCGGCCGGACGGGCGCATGGGACCCTCCAAAAAATCGGTTGGACCCGCAGGGGCTGCGAGTTCGGGGACCCTCTTCTACGGAACCGCGCCCGCGCCGTCAAAGCCCGCCGGATTGACCCGTCACCGCGGGGTGCTTACGTCATAGGTTTGCGTCTCAACGGCGCCCAGTCACGAGAAGGTCATGGCCGATACGTTTTCTCTCAGCGATCTGGACCAGCGCTCGCGCGGTATCTTCCGCACGATCGTGGAAAGCTATCTGGAGACCGGCGAGCCGCTTGGCTCGCGCACGCTCAGCCGCTCGCTGCCCATGACCCTGTCGCCGGCCACGATCCGCAATGTCATGGCGGATTTGGAGCAGATGGGCCTGATCTGCGCGCCCCATGTGAGCGCCGGGCGCCTGCCCACTGAACTCGGCCTGCGCCTGTTCGTGGACGGGTTGCTCGAAGTCGGCGATCTGGGCGAGGGCGAGCGGCGCGACATCGAGGCGCAAGTGGCCTCGTCAGGACGCAGTGTCGAGGACCTGCTGACCGAGGCAACGACCCTGTTGTCGGGCCTCAGCCAGTGTGCCGGCCTGGTGGTGGCCCCGAAAAACGTAGCGGCGCTGAAACACATCGAATTCGTGCCCGTGGGCCCGTCCCAGGCCCTGGTGGTGCTGGTCGGCGAAGACGGCGCGGTGGAGAACCGGGTGATCGCCACCCCGGCGGGCCTGCCTGTCTCGGCCTTGCAAGAGGCCAGCAACTATGTGAACGCGCAACTGCGCGGGCGCACGCTCGGCCAGTTGCGCGAGCAGATCGGCGAGGACATCAAGTCGCTGCGCGCTGAACTCGACGCGCTCACGGCCAGTGTGGTGGAAGCGGGGCTCGCGGTCTGGTCCGGTGGCGCCAAAACCAAGGATGACGGCAAATCCCTGATCGTGCGCGGCCAGTCGCGGCTTCTGGAGGACCTTCAGGCCGTGGAGGACCTGGAGCGGGTGCGCCAGCTCTTTGACGATCTGGAGCGCGAGCAGGAAGTCGTGCGGCTTCTAGAACTGGCCGAGCAAGGCGAGGGCGTGCGAATCTTCATTGGTGCGGAAAACAAGCTGTTCAGCCTGTCGGGATCCTCCGTCATCGTCAGCCCCTATCGCGACCAGCGCCAGAAGATCGTGGGCGTTATCGGGGTCGTGGGGCCCAAGAGACTGAACTACGCCCGGGTGATCCCCATGGTGGACTACACCGCAAAGGTCGTGGGCCGGTTGTTGCCGTGACCGCAATTTGCCCTTATGTCCGGCAGGACCAAAGAGTGACCTAATGGACTGACGTGGAGAGCAGGAAGCCCATGAGCGACCAGACGCACCCCGGCGCGGAGACGCCCGCCACAGACGCGCAAGAGGCGACCGAGGCCCAGGACGCCCCGCAGGCCGCGCCGCAGAGCCCCGAGGAGCAGATCGCCGACCTGCGTGACAAACTGCTGCGGGCCATGGCCGAGGCGGAAAACACCCGCCGCCGCGCCGAGAAGGACAAGCAGGAAGCGGCGAAATTCGGCATGACCAAATTCGCCCGCGACCTGCTCAGCGTGGCTGACAACATGCGCCGCGCCATTGAGACCATTCCCGCCGAAGAACGCGAAAGCGTGCCGGAAGTGGCCCGCAACCTGATCCTTGGCGTGGAGATGATCGAGAAAGAGCTGCTCTCGACATTCGAGAAATACGCCATTCGGAAGATCGACTCCGCCGGCGTCAAATTCGACCCCAACCGTCACCAAGCCGTCGCCGAAATCCCCGGCACCGGCCAGCCGGACGGCTCGGTCGTGGAAGTGTTTCAGGTGGGCTACGTGTTCGAAGACCGCCTGTTGCGTCCGGCTATGGTCACCGTGGCCAAGGGTGGTCCCGATCAGGACGCCTCACGCCAGGAGCCGACCGGCGGCATGACCGGTGAGGCGGGCGGGCGCTAACGCTCCCGCCATTGGGGCGTTGCGGATCAGGCCCGGTCAGCACTCATCGCCGGCCGGGGCATCCGTTTCGCCGCAGGCCATGGCCTCGAAAACCAGCACCGGCTCATGGGGGGCCTCTGGGTCATCCGGCCGCAGCAATGAAAAGCGCAGCGTCGTGAGTTCCTGCTCCATCAGGCGAATCCACGGCCATGTATCGATGAAATCCTGCTCGCGGGTCATTACCTCCTCTCCGGCGCACATCTTCCGCGTGGATCCCACGGGCCCAAAGGCCACATGGGGCGGGTCGATGCTGAGAAGGTCCATGAAATACCGGTTGCAAGCGCTGTCACCGGATACGCGGGTGCCGCGGATGATCATGGTCATGGGCGGCTCAATCGCACTGAGGTCCTGGCCCCACATCTGCACGAGCCGCCAGGACGTCCCATCAAGGGTGTTGTCCACGATCTGATCATCGGCCCGCTCGGCTTCGGGGGGCTGTGCGCCTGAGGGCGCGTCCAGGGCCGCCGCGACCGGAGCTGTGTCCGCTGTCGCGCAGGCAGACAGGCTGGCCGCCAGCACCGCCGCCGCAAGACTCGTGAACCAGGTCTGCCGTATCACCATACCGCTTCCTCCCTCTCGGCACCGCGCCGGAATGCCCGGCGCACGCGCGTAACTGTAAATCCGAACGCCGCGGGCGGGAACCGGTCACACCTCGAAAGACGCCGAAAGCACTTCTCCCGCGGCGACCGGTTTTGCTAGCATCGCGGCGAAACAGCACAGATGGAGACTCCCCATGACGGCTCTCGTTCTCGCGGCGGCGTTCTTTCTCGCGCTCCATCTGGTCGTGTCGGGCACGCGGCTCCGGGACGTAATCGTCGCGCAGATCGGCGAGGGTGCCTATATAGGGCTGTTCTCGCTGCTGTCGCTGGTGGCCGTCAGCGCCATGGCCTGGGCTTATCCGGCCGCCTGGATGTCCGACGCCAATGCCAACGGCCCACAATGGCAGGCGCCCATGGGGCTCAGCCATGCGGGCAGCCTGTTGATGCTGCTGGCTGCGGTGATGGCGATCATCGGCATCACGACGCCGGGACCCACCGGGGTCCAGCCGCCGGGCGAGAAACCCACCAGCCTGCCGGATCCGCGCGGCATTCATACGGTGACCCGCCACCCCTTCCTGTGGGGAGCGTTTTTGTGGGCCGCGTTCCATCTGCTGGTGAATTTCAGTTTGTCGGGAATCGTGCTGTTCGGGACGTTCGCGCTGCTCACCGCCATCGGCACAGCGTCCATTGACGCCAAGCGGGCCCGCGCTCTCGGACCCGCCTGGGACGCTTATGCGGCCAAGACCTCCAATGTCCCGTTCCTCGCCATCCTGCAAGGGCGCACGCGGTTTCACATCGGCGAAATCGGCTGGTGGCAATGGCTCGCAGCGGGCCTGATTTTCGCCGCGTTGTTTTATGCGCATGCCTGGCTGTTCGGTGTGTCGCCGGTGCCCGGCTGGCAGCCGTACTGATCAGTTGACCAGGTTTTCGATGGTGGAAATGGACGGCGCCCCGGCGCGGCGCGCCGCATCCAGGGTTTCCACCAGCACGCCTTGATCCGCCTGGGGGTGAAAAATCACCAGGACGGGCCGCTGGAGCGTGCCCACATTCTGGGCGAAGAGGGCCTCTCGCAACGTGGCGACCGGGGTCGGCTCAAAACCGCCGGCGCCTGGCGCGCCCACCCGCACCTCATTGGTGGAGGTCACGAAAACGATGACGGGAATGCCGCTGATCCGCTCCGCCACCGTGGGCTCTTCCGGCGCCATGGTCGCCCAAGCCATCCAGCCCGCCGCCAGCAGCACGACCGCATATACCGCAAACCGCCACATCGCCATGGTGTCACGCCCCTCATCCATTCCGCCCCATTGCTTGTCATCAGCGGGCGGTCCATGGAGCGCTTATAGCACAAGGCCGAATTGGAGCGACCGTCAGCACGCAGCATCAATCGGGTCGATTGGAACGGGGGCGCCGGGATGACGGGCCATCCTCCATCGCTTCGAGAAAGGGACACGGCGCCGACGGCTAGCCGGAGCGATCACGGCCCCAGATCCATCACGGTCCTGGATCCATCACGATCAAGAGGGTGCTGTGACCAGCGATCACGTAGATCGGTCTGACGCGCGGCCCGCCTGCAGCGCACAAAAAAGCAGGACGCGGGCCGTTTCCCGTCATCCTGCTGTTCTATCGCCCGGCACCATCGCGCCATGGCGTGTGGCCACGAGTGCGTTCGTTACTCGATGGCCGCGGCCTCGATCGTCACCGATGGGGCACCGGCCTGACGGGCCTGGTCGAGCACCGTAACCGTGACGCCCATATCGGCTTCCGCCGCGGCCTGGATCAACACGGGGCCGTCCTGGTTATCCACGCGCAACCGCTCGATATTGGCGCGCACGGCGCGGCGGTCGATGGTCCGCGGCTGCTGCGTGCGTTCGTCGATCACCTGCACTTCGTTGGCATCGGTGATGATCACGCGGATCGGCACCACCCGCTGCGCGGTCTGCTGATCCTGATTGGGATCGGGCCGCAACACGTCGATCCCGCGCTCGCGCACGAAGGTCGCGGTCACGATGAAGAAGATCAGCATGATGAACACGATGTCGAGCATCGGTGTTAGATCGATCGCTGAATCATCTGCGTCTGAAGAACGTCTGCGTCTCACGGCTCCGCCACCATTCTATTCTGTTGCCCCACAGCCCTGAGTGTCCCCAAGACCGCCCGCGAATGCAAGCATCTGAGATCATGCCACCGCCATACAGCTATGGCGGGAGATCCGGCAGCGCCGATCCCGCATACCCCTCAAGTATATGCCATTCAGGGATGCCATGGAATGGTTTCGGTCCGGCAAAGATCACCTCGCGCTGCGCGTCACGCGCCTCAAAGTCACATTGAGCCGCCCGCCGTCCCGCAACAAGCCGGAGGTTCCCGGATAGATCCGGTCCACCCCGTGATAAAATTGCCGCGCCGCACCCCCCATAACGACCACCGCGCCTGAGGCCAGTTTCAAGGACCGGGTCGGATCCCGCCGAGCCGCACCCCCCATGCGGTAAAGCGCCGTATCCCCCAGCGAGATCGACACCACCGGGGCGTGGGGCTCGTCTTCATCGGCGTCGATATGGAGCCCCATCTTGGCCTTGGGTCCGTAGAGATTGACCAGCCCCGCCTCGGGCGGCGCGGGCCAGTCGGCCAACCGCTCCCACACCGCGCACAGACGCGCCGGCATCTGCGGCCAGGGCTCGGCCGTTACGGGATGCGTGGCCTGATAGCGATAGCCGTCTTTGTCAGACACCCAGCCGAGTGGCCCGCAATTGGTCATGCGGACCGAAAATGGCGTCCCGGTGCGCGGCATGACGGGGGTGTAAAAGGGCGCCGCCGCCGCCACGGCCCGCAAATCCTCCACCAGCGCCCGCTGATCTTCTGGAGAGAGCGCTTCGGGATAGATCACAAAACCGCCGACGGTCAGGGCGTTGGTGGTGTCCATGGGCGTGCGGATCCTGTCGCCTGCGTCACCGCGATCGAGGGAATACCCCTGCCGCGCTTGCGGGTTCGCCGCATCCTCCTTATATCCCTGCCAGTTGCGGGTCGTTGGATCCTCCTAGAAACCCGCCGAAGTGCAAGACCCTCAATCTGGGGACCTGCCGGGTGCCGCTCCGTGGCCCGGCCTTGGTCTGCCGCAAGGAGTGAGAAGACGGATGTCCAAAGTCATCGGGATTGACCTCGGGACCACAAATAGCTGCGTCGCCATTATGGACGGCAGCACGCCCAAAGTGATCGAAAACGCAGAAGGGGCGCGCACGACGCCCTCCATGGTCGCCTTCTCCGGCGAAGGCGAGCGCCTTATCGGCCAGCCCGCCAAGCGCCAGGCCGTGACCAACCCGGAACAAACTTTCTTTGCGATCAAGCGCCTGATCGGGCGCACCTTCGACGACCCGACGGTCCAGAAGGACGTGAAGATGGTGCCCTACCACATCGTCAAAGCCGACAATGGCGACGCATGGGTGAAAGGCACCGACAAGAATTATTCTCCCTCTGAGATCTCCGCCTTCATTCTTCAGAAAATGAAGGAAACCGCCGAGTCCTATCTGGGCCAGACGGTGGACAAGGCCGTGATCACCGTGCCGGCCTATTTCAACGACGCCCAGCGCCAGGCCACCAAGGACGCGGGTAAAATCGCCGGCCTGGAAGTGCTGCGCATCATCAACGAGCCGACGGCTGCGGCGCTCGCCTACGGGCTCGACAAGAAAGGCGGCAAAACCATCGCCGTTTACGATCTGGGCGGCGGCACGTTCGAGGTGTCGGTGCTGGAAATCGGCGATGGCGTGTTCGAAGTGAAATCCACCAATGGGGATACGTTCCTCGGCGGGGAAGACTTCGACATGCGCGTGCTCGACTATCTGGCGGCCGAGTTCCAGAAGGAACAGGGCATCGATCTGCGCTCCGACAAGCTCGCGCTGCAGCGCCTGAAAGAGGCTGCTGAGAAAGCCAAAATCGAGCTGTCGTCGGCCACGCAGACGGAAATCAACCTGCCCTTTATCACCGCTGACCAATCCGGTCCGAAGCACCTGACCATGAAGCTGACCCGCGCCAAGCTGGAAGCCCTGGTCGAAGACCTGGTGCAGCGCACGGTGGAGCCGTGCAAGGCGGCGCTGAAAGATGCGGGCCTGC
>CAZVEE010000059.1:0-21043 GCA_964625525.1 uncultured Alphaproteobacteria bacterium
CGCAAACGGCGTGGTGGGCGGTGAGAGGTTCGAACTCCCGACATCCACGGTGTAAACATGGCGCTCTACCAACTGAGCTAACCGCCCTGCCGACCAAGTGTGTTGGGGCATGTGTGCCTAAACAGGCCAAGGCGTAGTGATGGCCCAAGCGGCAATCCCGGGTCAAGGGGGCATAGGCCGCCAACACGCCTCGGGGGGATGGACCGCAGCCCATCCCGTCGGCGGACCCCGCTGGGCGTTATCAGCCGTTGACCGCGTCCTTCAGGCCTTTGCCGGCCTTAAATTTCGGCTGTTTAGAAGCCGGGATTTTGATGGTTTCGCCGGTGCGCGGGTTGCGCCCTTCGCTGGCGGCCCGGTTGGTGACGGCGAAGGTGCCGAAGCCGACAAGGCGCACTTCGTCGCCGTCTTTCAGGGCTTCGGTGATGGCCTCGAACACACCGTCAACGGCTTTCGTGGCTTCTGCTTTGCCGAGCTCGGCATGGTCCGCGACGCGCGCGATCAGATCATTCTTGTTCACTGTCGTCCCCTCGGATTTGGCCCTCAAATATGGCCTCGGATGGGATGGGTGGCTGACGGTCGTCGCCGCGCCGCCGGGATCCGCTTGGCGCGATCTCGCCGGCGGACAGGCCCGCAGACAGGATCGGTTGAGGCGGCCCGGCTTTCACACCGAAGACGCTCCGTATCCCAATGATCGGGTTATGGGCATCACCGTGTTGCGAAGCACAACGGTCCAGTCGCCGCGAGGGGCGCCTCCGAAAACCAACCGGTTTCGGAGAATCCCCGTATCAGGCTTTCGAGCCTAGTCCGGCCCGCACGAAAGCGTCAAAGAAAAAAACCGCAGAAAACTGCGATTTTCCGTCTTTACTTACGGGCTCGTGTCCCATCGCGAAACAGCGAATCGGGGCAAATATGGCGCGCGAAATGCCAAAAAAGGCTGTGACCACAGGCGGTTAGGCGGCAATGGATAAGGCCCGGAGCATTCCTGCCCCGGGCCTTACACTGTCAGCGCGCGTCTCAACGGACGCTTCTTTTAGTGAGCCAGCGGCGATTCGTGGTCCGCCCCGTCCGTGCCGAGACCGCCAGGCAGCGCCGCATCATTATCCTCGGGCTCGGTCCATTCGATGGGCGTGGGCTGATGGGTGAGCGCATGCTCCAGCACCTCATCCACGTTGGACACGGCGATGATCGTCAGTGCCCGTTTCACATTGTCCGGGATGTCCGCCAGGTCCTTTTCATTGTCCGCCGGCACCAAAACCGTCTTGATCCCCGCCCGCAACGCCGCGAGCAGTTTTTCCTTGAGACCGCCAATGGCCAGCACCCGGCCACGCAACGTCACTTCACCCGTCATGGCCACATCACGCCGCACGGGGATGCCGGTCAGCACCGAGACAATAGAAGTGACCATGGCCACGCCCGCCGATGGCCCATCCTTGGGTGTTGCGCCTTCAGGCACGTGCACGTGGATGTCCCGCTTATCAAACACCGGCGGCTTGATACCGAAAGCGACACTGCGCGAGCGCACATAAGAGCGGGCCGCGTCGATGGATTCCTTCATCACATCGCCAAGTTTACCGGTGGTCTGCATGCGTCCCTTACCGGGAACGATGACGGATTCAATAGCGAGGGTATCGCCCCCGACTTCCGTCCAAGCGAGCCCGGTGACGACACCGACCTGGTCTTCGCCCTCCGCCTCGCCAAAGCGATAGCGGCGCACGCCGGCATATTTGCCCAGATTACGCTGGGTCACTGACACGGTCTTTTTGGTCTTGGAGGTGACGATTTCCTTCACCGCCTTGCGCACCAAACCGGCGACTTCCCGCTCCAGGCTCCGCACCCCGGCCTCGCGCGTGTGATACCGCACCAGATCAATGAGCGCAGTGTCGGAGATAGACCACTCATTTTTGCGCAGGCCATGCGCCTTCATCTGCTTGGGGATCAGGTGACGGCGGGCAATCTCCACCTTTTCATCTTCCGTATACCCCGGAATACGAATGATCTCCATGCGATCCAGCAACGGTTGCGGCATGTTGAGCGAGTTCGACGTGGTGATGAACATCACGTCGGACAGGTCATACTCCACCTCCAGATAGTGATCGGAGAAGGTGCCGTTCTGTTCCGGATCCAACACTTCCAAGAGGGCCGAGGACGGGTCGCCCCGGAAATCAGCTCCGAGCTTGTCGATTTCGTCCAGGAGGAAGAGCGGATTGGTGGTCTTCGCCTTCTTCATGGACTGGATGATCTTCCCCGGCATGGAGCCAATGTAAGTGCGCCGGTGGCCGCGGATCTCCGCCTCGTCGCGCACCCCGCCGAGCGACACGCGCACAAACTCACGCCCCGTCGCCGCCGCAATGGATTTACCCAGCGAGGTTTTCCCAACCCCTGGAGGACCCACAAAGCACAGAATCGGACCTTTGAGTTTGTTCGTGCGCTGCTGCACGGCGAGATATTCCGTGATGCGCTCTTTTACCTTGTCGAGACCGTAGTGATCCTGATCCAGCACTTTCTGGGCGTGCTTCAGGTCCTTGCGCACGCGCGAGCGCTTGCCCCAGGGAATGTTCAGCAGCCAGTCCAGATAGTTGCGCACCACGGTGGCTTCAGCCGACATGGGACTCATTTGACGCAGCTTTTTCAGCTCACCAATGGCCTTTTCGCGCGCATCCTTGGAGAGTTTGGTTTTTTGAATGCGCTCTTCGAGTTCCTGAAGCTCGTCACGTCCGTCTTCGCCCTCGCCCAGCTCGCGCTGAATCGCCTTGAGCTGTTCGTTCAGGTAATACTCGCGCTGCGTCTTCTCCATCTGCCGCTTCACACGCGTGCGGATCTTTTTTTCCACCTGGAGAACGCCGATCTCGCTTTCCATGAGCTGGTAGGCCCGCTCCAGACGCTTGCCCACATCAGACATTTCCAGAAGCTGCTGCTTCTCTGCCAGCTTGGCGGTGAGATGGGCCGAGACCAGATCTGACAAGCGCGCCGGATCTTCGATCTGTGCGATGGAGTTCAAGACCTCCTGCGGCACCTTCTTGTTCAGCTTCACATAGCTGTCGAACTGGGTGGCGACAGAGCGCGCCAGCGCCGCTACTTCGCCCGTATCCGGTGCCGCGTCATCAAGCACCGTCGCTTGCACCTGGAAAAAGGCGTCATTGGGCAAATAGGAATCGATGCGGGCCCGGCGCACCCCTTCCACCAGCACTTTCACCGTATTGTCTGGCAAGCGTAGCAGTTGCAACACCGTGGCAATGGTCCCCACACGGTAGATATCATCCGGGTTGGGATCATCATCATTCACATTTTTCTGCGCCACGAGCAGGATGGGCTTGTTGCCGACCTTCACGTCTTCCAGCGCATTGACCGACTTCTGCCGCCCTACGAACAGCGGCACCATGATGTGCGGAAACACCACAATGTCGCGCAGTGGCAGAACGGGGAACACATCCTGCTCGCCGGGAACGAACACGCGCGCTGGCGGCTTGGCGTCACCGGAGGGGATTGAAGAATCGTCACTCATTCGCTTTTTCCGTGTTTGGCACCCGGAAGGGCGACTTGGCTGGCGGAGACGACGCGGCGGCTTGTCGGGCCTGCGTTCGGCGTGAGATCACCCGGCATGTCCGTACACCAGACGGGTCAATCTGGGCACGGATAGGGCGTCGTGTCCGACCGGAACACTAACGTTGTATTAAACGTGGCCCGTTCGGTGGCCGCATTCAAGGCGCCCCAACGCACCGCGTCCCCACGCCGCCCATTTCCCTCAACGAGACACGCGATTCGCGCCAACAGACCCATCCCTTTTTGCCGAGTCATCCGTGTTTATCAGGCGCACGGTCATTAACGATGATGAGCCGTACAACGAGAAAGGGCGCCTGCGGCGCCCTTATCCCGTTTCAGCCGTGGTTTCCGCACTCAAGCGCTGGTGGAACCCGCTTCTTCGCGCCGGTCAGAATAGATGTACAGCGGCCGGGCCCGCCCCTCGACGACTTCGGCATTGATGACCACTTCCTCAACGCCCTCCAGCGCAGGCAGTTCGAACATGGTCTCCAGCAGGATGCCCTCCAGAATGGAGCGCAGGCCCCGGGCGCCAGTTTTGCGCTGAATGGCTTTGCGCGACACCGCCCGCAACGCGTCTTCCGAGAATGTGAGGCTGACATCCTCCATCTCGAAGAGACGCTGATACTGCTTGACCAGGGCGTTTTTCGGCCGGGTGAGGATCTCCACCAAAGCCGGCTCGTCCAGATCTTCCAACGTCGCCAGCACCGGCATCCGGCCGACGAATTCCGGGATCAGGCCGAACTTCAACAGATCTTCCGGTTCGACTTCTTTCAGGACGTCGCCCATACGCCGCTCGTCCACGTCGCGCACATCGGCGCCAAAGCCAACCCCCGTGCCTTTGCCACGCGCGGAGATGATCTTATCCAATCCGGCAAACGCCCCGCCACAGATGAACAGGATGTTGGTGGTGTCCACTTGCAGGAATTCCTGCTGCGGATGTTTCCGCCCCCCTTGGGGCGGCACACTCGCCACCGTGCCTTCCATGATCTTCAGCAGCGCCTGCTGCACACCCTCGCCCGACACATCGCGTGTGATGGACGGGTTGTCGGATTTGCGCGAGATCTTATCGACCTCGTCAATGTAAACGATGCCACGCTGGGCCCGCTCCACATTGTAATCCGCCGCTTGCAACAGCTTGAGGATGATGTTCTCCACATCCTCGCCCACATAGCCCGCTTCCGTGAGCGTTGTGGCGTCGGCCATGGTGAACGGCACGTCCAGAATGCGCGCCAGCGTTTGCGCCAGCAGCGTCTTGCCGCAGCCCGTGGGGCCGATCAGCAGGATATTGGACTTT
The DNA here is from genome assembly GCA_964625525.1 of uncultured Alphaproteobacteria bacterium. Classification (GTDB taxonomy): domain Bacteria; phylum Pseudomonadota; class Alphaproteobacteria; order JAJFIK01; family JAJFIK01; genus CAZVEE01. The sequence continues at coordinate 4,835 of CAZVEE010000059.1, forward strand.
GCCAGCTCGACCTCATTGCCATTCTTGCTGGCATGGTTGAGCCGTTTGTAGTGGTTATGCACCGCAACGGAGAGCACACGCTTCGCGTGGGCCTGTCCGATGACGTAATCATCCAGAACACGGCAGATTTCCGCAGGTGTCGGCACACCGTCCCGGGACTTCGCCAGAGAACTTTTGTTCTCCTCGCGAATAATGTCCATGCACAGCTCAACGCATTCATCGCAGATGAATACCGTCGGGCCAGCAATCAACTTCCGGACTTCGTGCTGACTTTTTCCGCAGAAAGAACAATACAACGTGTTCTTGGAGTCGCCGCTGCCTTTGCTCATCCGATCTCCTCGAGCCTTTCCCCACTCACCACTCGGCGCCTCGCCTGCCTGCTCCGTAAAGCCGGCCCCTTCGCAGGTCGCCCTGTCCGGGGCCGTGAAACGATGCCCGGACCAGGGCGAAGCGAAGAGTGTCAGCGCCCAAAGGGGCGATGGTTGGGCGTTTCAGCCTCACATTTCCGCCAGCCCGACCGCGGGGTCGCAGCACGTCCCACAATGCAAGCACGATAGGGTGAGGCGGATCAACATCAGATTAATTGCGTCCGGGGGCGGAGTGTAACGGATGCCGTTGCAAACTCAGGGCCAGCTCTCAGACCCTTGAGAGCTTTGGCCTTTCAGCCCTAAGCCCCATCGCCTTCCGCGTGTTCCGAACGCGTCTCGCTCTCCTTGCGCCCTTACACGCTGGGCGCCGGGGTGCCGCCGTCGGTTTCTGACGAGCCGTCAAAACCAGCCGGACGCTTCACGAACACCTCGTCAATGATGCCGAAATCGCGGGCCGCTTCGGCGGTCATGAAGTTATCGCGATCCAGCGCGCGCTCGATCGCCTCGTAGGGTTGGCCCGTGTGGCTGACATAAATGTCATTCAACCGGCGCTTCACTTTCAGGATTTCTTCCGCGTGGCGTTCAATGTCCGAGGCCTGCCCCTGGAAGCCGCCGGAGGGCTGATGCAGCATGATCCGCGCATTCGGCAATGCATAACGCATCCCTTTTTCCCCCGCCGTCAGCAACAGCGACCCCATGCTGGCCGCTTGCCCGATACACAGGGTCTGCACGGCCGGGCGGATGTACTGCATGGTGTCATAGATCGCCAGACCAGAGGTCACCACCCCACCGGGCGAGTTGATGTAGAAGGCGATCTCTTTTTTCGGGTTCTCCGATTCCAGGTGCAGAAGCTGCGCCGTGATCAACCCGGCCACCGTGTCTTCCACGGGCCCGGTAAGAAAGACGATGCGCTCCTTCAGCAGCCGCGAGAAGATGTCGTAGGCGCGCTCGCCCCGGTTGGTCTGCTCGACCACCATCGGCACCAGCGTGTTCATCGTGAGTTCGATCGGATCCCTCATCGGCGTCTTCCTGCGTTGTGGGCGGTCCCGGAACGGGGCATCCCTGAAGGTCGGGGGCGCGGCCTGGACCGCGACCCAGAGCAGCGCGCGGACCATACCTGTAAGCGGCGGAGCCTTGACGGTCCTTCAACAGCCCCGCCCCGGTCAACCGGGGATGGGTTGTATTCTGTCTGACGCACACGCAAAAACGAACGCCATCAGCCGCCCGCGCCGCTGCGCCGGTCGCGCCACCATCTATGGGTCCGCAGCCTGGAAACAAGCCCCGCCGCCACTCTACCGCGCACCTTAGGTGATTCGCCGGGCCTGCGCGGAGACGATTAGTGTGCCGATTCGGGCCAAGTCCAGAGGCAAATATCCGACCTTTTCAGCCATTTCCGCACCTCAGTGCCCCTCGACAAGCGCGCTCTTTTGCCATCATCTGCGGCCATGAGCACGCACACGCGCACAACGAGCCGGGGCTCCGTGTACACGGAACCCTGTCGCGAAGCCGCCATTCGCGCCACCGAGCCCAGCGGACAGGCCCCTCAGGCGTCCGGCTTTTGGGTCCTGGCGGCGACGATCCTGGGCTCGGCCATGGCCTTTATCGACGGCACGGTCGTCAATGTGGCGCTGCCCATCATCCAGCAGGATCTGGGGGCGAGCGCGTCGGACCTGCAATGGCTGGTGGAGAGTTATGCTCTGTTCCTGGCGGCGTTGCTGCTGGTGGGTGGCGCCATGGGCGACCATTACGGGCGCCGGCGGATTTATCTGTTCGGCGTGGTGATTTTCGCCCTCGCCTCGCTGTGGTGCGGGCTCGCGGGCTCGGTCACGGAACTGATTGTCGCGCGGGCGGTGAAAGGGATCGGCGCGGCGCTGCTGGTGCCGGGATCGCTGGCACTCATCGGCGCAAGCTTCCCGAAAGATCAGCGCGGCGCCGCCATCGGGACCTGGTCGGCGGCCACGGCCATCACCATGGCCTTTGGGCCGGTGCTGGGCGGCTGGCTTGCGGAGAATGTGAGCTGGCGCTGGATTTTCTTTCTGAACTTGCCCATCGCGGCGCTGATCATTCCCATCACTCTCGCCTTCGTGCCCGAGAGCCGCAACGAAAGCGACAAACAGCCGCTCGATTGGCTGGGCGCGGGCTTGTCGGTCGTGGGCTTGGGGGGTGTCGTTCTGGGGCTGATCGAAGCGGGCCGGCTGGGCCTGACCCATCCGCTGGTGGTGGTCAGCCTCGCGGTGGGCACTGTGACCCTGGTGGCCTTCGCCGTGCAGCAGGCGCGCGCGCCGAACGCCATGATGCCGCCTGCGCTGTTCCGCTCCCCCACTTTCACCGGCGCCAATCTCATGACGCTGATGATCTACGCGGCTCTCGGGGGCGCTTTGTTTTTTCTGCCGTTAAAGCTGATCCAGCTCGACGGCTATTCCGCCACGGCCGCAGCGGCCGCGTTCCTGCCCTTCGTGGTGCTGATGTCGGTGTTCTCGCGGTTTTCCGGCACGCTGGTGGACCGCTTTGGCGCCCGCCCGCCGCTGATCATCGGGCCGCTGATTACGGCGATCGGTTTTGCCCTGCTCGGCGTGTTCGCGGCCGAGAGCGATTACTGGCGCGGCACCTTTCCGGGGATCGTGATGATCGGCGCCGGCATGACCTTCACCGTCGCGCCAATCACCACGGCGGTCATGGGCGCAGTGGGAGATGAGCGCGCGGGCACGGCGTCGGGCATCAACAATGCGGTGTCGCGGGTGGCCGCGCTCTTGGCCATTGCGGTGTTCGGGCTGCTGTTTATTCTGATTGCGGATCCGCAGCTCAGCGCCGACCTCGCCCGGCTGCTACCGGCCGTTGAGGCGGATGCGCTGGCGGATGTGCGCCTGATCTTTGGCGCCGTGGAGATCCCGCCAGCCCTTGCCGCAGAGCATGAAGCCACCATTCGCGCCGCCGCACGCGATGCTTTCCTCACCGGCTACACCGTGGTCACGGCCGTTGCCACCATCATGACCCTGAGTGCCGCCGCCATCGCCTGGATGCTGATTGAACCGCGTTCAGACGCCCCCGCCCCCTGACTGTTTGAGAGCCCCTGCCCATGATCCCCCGCTATAGCCGCCCTGAAATGGCCAGCCTCTGGGAACCGGAGGCCAAGTTCCGCATCTGGTTTGAGATCGAAGCCCATGCCTGTGACGCCCAGGCGGAGTTGGGCGTGATCCCCAAAGACGCCGCCAAAGCCGTCTGGGAGCGCGGCGGCTTTGACATTGAGCGCATCGACGCCATCGAACGGGAAGTGAAACACGACGTGATCGCCTTCCTGACCAGCCTGGCAGATCATGTGGGCCCGGATGCGCGCTTTGTGCACCAGGGCATGACCTCTTCGGATGTGCTTGACACCTGCTTCAACGTGCAGCTGGTGCGCGCGGCCGACCTGTTGCTCGAAGGTCTCGACCGTTTGCTCAGTGCCCTGAAAACCCGGGCGCTGGAACACAAAGACACAGCCTGTATCGGCCGCAGCCATGGCATCCATGCCGAGCCGACCACCTTCGGGCTGAAGCTCGCCCAGGCCTATGCGGAATTCGCCCGCGCCCGCACGCGCATGGACGCCGCCCGCGCGGACGTGGCCACCTGCGCCATTTCCGGTGCCGTGGGGACCTTCGCCAATATCGATCCGCGGGTCGAAGCCCATGTGGCACAGAAGCTGGGGCTGCACCCCGAGCCCATTTCCACCCAGGTGATTCCGCGCGACCGCCACGCCATGTACTTCGCCACGCTGGGCGTCATCGCCTCATCGGTGGAGCGGCTAGCCACGGAAATCCGCCACCTTCAGCGTACAGAAGTGCTGGAAGCGGAAGAATATTTCTCGGAAGGGCAAAAGGGTTCCTCCGCCATGCCCCACAAGCGCAATCCGGTGCTCACGGAAAATCTCACGGGGCTGGCGCGCATGGTGCGCGGCTATGTGACCCCGGCGCTAGAGAATGTGGCCCTGTGGCATGAGCGCGATATCTCGCATTCAAGCGTCGAGCGGATGATCGGCCCGGACGCCACCGTAACGCTGGATTTCGCCCTCCACCGCATGGCGGGCGTCATTGAAAAGCTGCTGATTTACCCAGAACGCATGCAGAAGAACCTGGATCAGCTCGGCGGCCTTGTGCATTCCCAGCGGGTGCTGTTGGCGCTGACCCAGAAAGGCGCCAGCCGCGAGGATGCCTATCGCCTGGTCCAGCGCAACGCCATGCCCGTCTGGCGGGAGGGCGGCTCGTTCCTTGCCCACCTCCAGGCCGATGGGGACGTGACCCAGTATCTCAGTGCCGAGGAGCTGAGCGCCCTCTTCGATCTTGCCTACCATATGGTGCATGTGGATACGATTTTCGCCCGTGTCTTCGGCCCAGATACCGCCCGAGCCCGTGCGTAGGCGCCGCCCGCGCCGCGTGCTAGAGTGTCGCGGCATGACAGATTTTCAGGGGATCCAGCCGCTATGACCACGCCGTATCGCGCCGCCCGCGCCCTCGTTTTGGGGGGTGCCGCTCTCACCCTGTCCGCCTGCTTCGACATCGACCATTCGGTGCGCATCGACGGCAGTGGCGGCGGTGACATCCGCATCGCCATCATCACCGATCCTCTGCTGGCCGAAGAGGCAGAGTTCGAGAACATTCTGACCACCGAGGACACGGTGGTGCGCGAATATGTGGAGGACGGCCAGTTCATCCGCGAGGAAACTCTGTCCTTCGACAGTATCGAAGAAGTGACCCTGGCCGACAGTGGCATGTCGGTTGTCGAGACGAGTGCCACGCTGTGGGGCTGGGGACCGACTTCGGCCCGCTTTGAACAGACCTTCGTCAACGCCGACGATGATGCGGTGGACGAGCTGGGCATTCTCGACACGGTTTTTGAAGATAATTTCTACACCTTCTCGGTCAGCCTGCCCGGCTGGGTGCGCTCGGCCGACGCGGTTGACATCAATGGCGAGGTGTTCGAGCCGGTACGCTCCGGTGGCACCGCCACCTGGACCATTCCCATGGCCCGCATGCTGACAGCCGGAGAGATCACCTTCGGCGCCGACTTCACGGGCTTCTTCACATTCCCCGAAGCCAGCGAAAGCACCGCCGCGGAAGAAAGCCTGGCCGAACGCGGCTATATGGGCCTCCTGCCGCGTACCAGCGAGTAAGGCTTATGGCTGGGATCCCCTTCGTTCGCGAGATGGATTTTACCTATGGCGAGGCCGCTCAGGTCTCGCCGCTGATCACGCGGGTGGTGGCGGAGAACCCCGGCGGTTTCACCTACACTGGGACCGGCACGTATATCATCGGTGCACAGACGGTGGCGGTGATCGACCCAGGGCCGATCCTGGAGGCGCATCTGGACGCCCTTAAACGGGCGCTCGAGGGCAAAACCGTCAGCCATATCCTGATCACTCACACGCACCTGGACCACTCGCCCCTCGCCCAGCCCCTCAAGGAGTGGTGCGGAGCGCCCACGGTCGGCTTTGGCCCTCACGGCGCTGGCAAAGCGGGCGAAGGGATCAGGATTGAGGAAGGCGGCGACATGGCCTTCCAACCGGACATCACAGTGGCCCATGGAGACCTGATCGAGGGCCAGGGCTGGACCATGGACTGTGTCTACACGCCCGGACACACCTCCAACCACATGAGTTTCGGCCTGCGCCAAGAGCGAGCGCTCTTCTGCGGCGATCTCATTATGGGCTGGTCTACAACGGTGGTGGCACCGCCGGATGGGGACATGGCCGCCTATTTCGCCTCGCTGCAAACGGTGCTGGAGCGGGACGACGAGATCCTCTGGCCAACCCATGGCCCGCCCGTGCGCGACCCGCGCCCGTTTATCGAGGCCTATATCGCTCACCGTCAGGCCCGCGAAGCACAGATCATGGCCTGCCTGCGCGATGGGATCGCCCACATTCCGGCCATGGTGGAGCGCATGTATGCGGCCGTGGACAAAAGCCTGCATCCCGCCGCCGCCATGTCGGTCTACGCGCATCTGGTGCACATGACCGGCGACGGGCGCGCCGCCTGCGACGGCCCGCCGCGCCTGGACAGTGCCTACAGGCCGGGTCCAGCGGTGTAAGCAGGCGGGCTCTGCCGCTCCTTTGACCTTGCCAAAATGGGACCGTGCCGCCACCATCTGGCTCCGGGACAGCCGGGGGTCGGTGATGAACGAAACGCAAATCTATTATGATAGCCGCGGTGTGCGCGTGACGCCGGATGTGCTGCGCGTTGGCAGCACGCCTTATCCGATTGCGTCGATCAAGGCCGTGACCGTCTGGCGCGAGCACAATTACCTCATGCGGTCGCTGATCATGGCAGGCGTGTGCATCGCTGTGCTGATCTACAATTATCACGTGGTAGACTGGACCAATGGCGAGGCATGGTTGCTGGCCTTCCTAGCCATCGGCACTCTGGCCTTCTTTGGCCTGATGATCGCGGTGGTGCTGGTCATCCGCGAGTTGTTCCATATGGCCTTTCGCAAATGGCAACTTGAGATCGTCACGGCGGAAGGCGGGCGCAATGTGCTCGAAAGCACGGACAAGGCGTTCCTCGATGCCGTCTGTTCCGCCGTCGAGCGGGCCCGGACGCAAGCAGGCCAGCCCCCCACTCCCCTACCAAGCGCGCCAGACGTGGAGTGATCGCGCGCCCCTTCAGCGGCGCCGACCAGTCCTTAATCATCCGGTTTCAGATAGCTGATATCACGGGCCAGCGCGTCGAAATGCTGTCCACCATCCACGGCCATCATTTGCCCGGAATAGCTCGGTGTGGCGATCATAAAGCGGATCGCCCGCACATGGTCTTCCACCGTCGGCCCCTGGCGCAGGGGGTTGCGGTGATGCAGCTTCTCGAAATCTTCTTCGCTCTGATAAGGGCTTGGCAAGGTGAGCCCCGGCGCCAGACCACACACCCGCACCTTCGGCGCCAGCGCCATGGCCATCATCTCCGTGACGCCTTTCAGCGCATATTTGCTGATTGTGTAAGAGAAGAAATCCGGGTTCAGATTAAACAGTTTATAGTCTAGAAAATTGACCACCACCCCTCTGGCGTCCTCCGGCAAACGAGCGGCGAAATCGCGGATGAGCAGTGTGGGCGCGGTCAGGTTCGTGTCCTGATGCTTGCGCCAGCTCTCTCGTGTCATGGAGGCGGCTTCATCCGCCTCAAACACCGATGCACTGTTGATCAGGACTGTGGGCACGGGCCCCTGGGCGCAACACGCCGCGATCAAACCTTCCGCTGCGCTCAAGTCGGACAGATCGGCCGGGACTGCAGCCGCCTCATGCCCCGCCCTCGCCAGCTCCGCTACCAGCGCCTCTGCCGCGCCCGCGGAACTGTTGTAATGGACGTGGACGAAGTATCCGTCCGCGGCGAGCGCCCTGGAAATGGCGCCCCCGATCCGTTTGGCACCGCCGGTGACAAGAGCTGCTTTGCGCATAGTTGACCTTTCGGGCTGAGACTGCAGAGACGATTTGAGCCGCATCATGCGTGAGTCAGCGCCGGGCGCCAGATCAAAAATCCGCGCGCCGGCCCGTGACCGGCCCACGACCGCAGGGCATGATTGCCAGGCGCCCCATCGCGCCTGTAAGACTGGCGTCTCGCCATGCTCGCGCCCAGTTCCCGCGGGCCGCGCCCTAGGACACCGCGTTATGAGCCAGTCGAGCGCCCTTCCCCCCGCCAGCAGCGATCCCTTTCGCGCCCGCCACGGCGTGCGCCATGTCTTCATTCGTGACTTCTGCATTGATGCGCTTGTGGGCGTTTACAAGCATGAGCACGAAGAACGCCAGCCCATCCGCATCAATGTGGACCTGGCCGTCACCGACCTTGGCGCGCCCTTAGAGGACCGCCTATCGGGCGTGGTGAACTACGCGGATGTCGTTGAGCGGATCGACGGGGTGCTGGCAGCCGGCCACGTGAAACTCATCGAGACGCTGGCTGAGCGAATCGCCGCCGATTGCCTGGCCGATGAGCGGGTGCTGGCCGTGCGGGTGCGCATCGAAAAACTGCAAGTCATCCCCCGCGCCGCCAGTGTCGGCATTGAGATCGAACGCCGCCGCTGAGAAAGCCCGGTCAAGCGACCGGCGTCACGGCTTCGCAAAACCGTGGAAAAACTGTCCACGGACCTCTGGCCAGGCGGCTCGGGGACCCCAAAAGAGCGTCACGACAGCGTCACGAGCCGCACCATTCGGTCACCAGTGATCTTGATTCTCATTTCGAATCAACGTGGTAATCAGACATATCAATTTGCCTAAATTTTGATCACTTCGCTGTGAGCGTTCGAAACCGGGAGCTTGCCGCATTCAAACACAGACTTGCGCACAGGCTTACCCACAGAAGATGTGGACAGAGGGTGAAAAACAGAACAGATAGAGGGAGATACCGGATCTGGGTCAGTTTTGACCTTATCCACAAGCGATGGCGGCCGCATGCGACGCCCCTGGCGTAGCCGGCGCATCCTGCTATCTAACAGGCATGACTCGCGAGCCTGATCAGCCCTCCCCCGCCTCCCCGACGCCCTCGCCTGCGATTGGCCCGGAGGTCATTCGCGCCGTCGTGCGCACCCTGCCCAATGCCCCTGGCGTTTATCGCATGCTGGGCGAGGACGAGAGCGTGCTGTATGTGGGCAAGGCACGGGATCTGAAAAAACGGGTGACGGCTTACACCACCCTAATCGGCCACACCAACCGCATCGCGCGGATGATCACCGCCACCGCCTCCATGGAGATCGTCACCACCCATACCGAAACCGAAGCGCTGTTGCTGGAAGCCAATCTCATCAAGCGGCTGAAGCCTCGCTTTAACGTCATCCTGCGCGACGACAAATCCTTCCCCTACATCCTGATTGACCGGGAACACGCGGTGCCGCGGCTGACCAAACACCGGGGCGCGCGCGCGCGTAAGGGGAGTTACTTCGGACCGTTCGCCTCGGCGGGCGCGGTGAACCGGACGCTCAACACTTTACAGCGCGCCTTTCTGCTGCGCTCGTGTACGGACAGTGTTTATGAGAGCCGCACCCGCCCGTGCCTGCTCTATCAGATCAAGCGGTGCAGTGCGCCGTGCACGGGCGAGATCGACGCGGAGGGCTATCACGCCCTGTTGAGCGATGCGGAGGAATTTCTCACCGGCCGCTCCAGCCATGTGCAGGACCAGTTGGCAAGCGCCATGGACGCGGCCTCCGAAGCGCTGGAATTCGAGCGCGCGGCCGCCTTGCGCGATCGCATCCGCGCCCTGTCGGCCATCCGTTCCCATCAGGGCATCAATCCGGACGGGGTGGAAGACGCGGATGTGGCGGCCGCCCATGGCGATGGCGGCCAGATTTGCATCCAGGTGTTCTTCTTCCGCGGCGGGCAGAACTGGGGCAATCGCGCCTACTTTCCGCGCCATGACAAGGATCAGACTACGGAAGAAGTTCTGGAAGCCTTCCTATCCCAGTTCTATGACGACAAGCCACCGCCGCGCCTGGTGTTGCTCAGCCATGAGATCGCCGGCCGGTCCCTCATGGAGGAGGCGCTGTCCCTTAAAGCGGAACGCCGGGTGCACGTGCACACACCGCAGCGCGGCGAGAAACGGGCGCTGGTCGAGCACGCCGCCACCAACGCGCGCGAGGCCCTGGGTCGGCGCCTGGCGGAATCTGCCTCTCAGCGCCGCCTGCTCGACGGCGTGGCGGAGGTCTTCGCCCTGGACGCACCCCCCCAACGCATCGAAGTCTATGATAACAGCCATAGTCAGGGTACGAATGCGGTCGGTGGCATGATCGTGGCGGGTCCGGATGGATTTCTGAAAAATCAGTACAGAAAGTTCAATATTCGCGGCGAGGATCTGACGCCTGGGGACGATTACGGCATGATGCGCGAAGTGCTGACCCGGCGCTTTGAACGGTTGATGAAAGAAGCCCCCCGCGATACAGCCGCACGCGACGGCGACGACGAAACCACGACCGCGGGCGCCCCCGCCGAGACACCGCTATGGCCGGACCTGGTGCTGATCGATGGCGGCCAGGGCCAGCTCAGTGCGGCACTGGACGTGTTTGCGGATCTGGGTGTGGAGGATGTGGGCCTCGTCTCCATCGCCAAAGGGCCGGAGCGCAATGCCGGGCGGGAACGCTTTTTCATGGCCGACCGCGCGCCTTTCAGCCTGGAGCCGCGCAACCCGGTGCTCTACTACCTTCAGCGCCTGCGCGATGAAGCACACCGCTTCGCCATCGGCAGCCACCGGGCCCGGCGCGCTAAAAGCGTGTCGGCCAATCCGCTCGACGATATTCCGGGCGTCGGGGCGGCGCGCAAGAAAGCCCTGCTGCACCGCTTCGGCTCCGCCCGAGGGGTCTCGCGCGCGGGCCTGTCCGATCTGGAGAGTGTGGACGGGGTCAGCCGCTCCATGGCACAGCGCATCTACGATTTCTTCCGCGACACAGAGTAAGACTGCCCATTGTGACGCGTGGCTGGGATGGCGCACGCCGTCCGCCTTGGCGTATGCTGTCGCCATAAACGCGAAGAGCGCTATGGGAGGGAGGACGTGCCGATGGCGGGACTGGAGAGCAGTCTCTTACGCCTGGAACGGCTGGTGAGCGCGCGGCAGGACATCGCCGGCTCGTTCAACCATCGGCCTTTCAATCTGGTCGCCGCCGCCTGTGGTGCCATGACCCCCACTGGTGACACGATGGGGAGCGAGCCGGACCCCACGCTCACCTGGGCCGCCATCGACGCGCGTGCTCAAGCCATCCATGGCGCATCCAAATGGTATTCCCACTTGCGGGGGCCCATTCGCCTCCCTGTGGGCGCGCTGCTGGCCATGGGTGGGCGCGAGCCGGAGGACTTTTTGGACTTTCTGGCGCGAGGGCGCCGCGTGTTTCAAGAGCACCAGATCCATTGCCGCGACCATGAAGAAGGGACACTGGCCCTTCTCCAGATCTACATGCACAACCCGGATCCGACCGCCATTTCGCCGGTCGCCGAGCGGTTGCAGACCGTCTATCGAGCAATCAAGACAGAGAACTGGAACAGCGTCGACACCCGCTTCTACCCTTATGTGACCTATGCGGTGCTGCAGGTGGAAGAGGCCTCGCGGATCCTGGCCCGCTGGCTGGAACTCACAGACGCGCTGGGCTCGGAATGGCTGCGCACCCGTAGCCAGCGCTATATGAGTGCTCTGATCCTGGCCGAACAGGACGTGCCGGCGGAAGACGTGGTGCAGCGGATCTGTGCCCTCAATGAGACGGCCAAGGACGCCGGCCTGCGCATGCGCCATTTCAGCCTGACCGACCTCGCCTTCCTGTATCCCAGCGCCGCCGCCCCGGACGCACTCGCCGCAGACTGGACCCGCTCGGCGGCGCGCCTTGCCACAGCGCCCCTCTCCCTGGACGAGGATGAGGCCACGACGCTTGCCGCCAATCTGCTGATCTGCAACCAGGTCCGGGCCCCGGACGCCTGCTTTGACCGCACGGCCGCCAAGACGGTGTCGGATGCGCTGCGGGTGGTGTATCGCTGGCGCCTCGACCGCTACCCGGGCGAGGCCCGCGACGATTGAGCCACGATGTGGCATGGTGTTCGGTAAACCCATCCGGATCCCTGCACGAGCCCCTGCCTATGCCCTTCTCTCTACGCCAACTGCCCAATCTGCTCACCCTGGCCCGCATGGTGGCGGGCGCAGCCGTCTGTCCGCTGGTGATCTGGGGCGATCAGCCCATGCTGCTCGCTGCCCTGACGCTGTTCACGCTCGCCGCCGCCACGGACCGGCTGGACGGTTGGCTGGCGCGCAGCCTGGATGCTGAGACGACCTTGGGGAAGGTCCTTGATCCGTTAGCAGACAAAGTGCTGATCTTGTGCACAGTGCTGGGCCTCATCCTGGGCGATGTTCTCACTGGGGTGCACGGGCTTGCGGTGGTGGCGATCCTGCTGCGCGAGTTCCTGGTCACCGGCTGTCGCGACCTGATGGCCAAGTTCGGCCATGATCTGCCGGTCTCGACCCTGGCCAAGTGGAAGACCGCGGCGCAGATGGTTGCAGCGGGGCTGCTGCTGGGCGCGGCGGCGCTGGAGCTGCCCTGGCTCTATGATGTGGGTCTTGTGACCTTGTGGATTGCAACGGCGTTGACCGTGTGGACAGGGCTCGTTTATGGCGCGGCCATTGTGCGGGTCACACAGAGTATCGATGCGGGCGCCAATGCTCCGGATGCGGCGACTTCGAATGCAGCCAGTCCGGATTTAGAAAGGCGGCAAGGATGAGGCTGCTCTATTTCGCCGGAGTGCGCGAGGGGATTGGCACGGGCTCGGAGGATGTTAATCCACCGGAAACGGTGGCGACTGTCTCGGATCTGCTTGACTGGCTGCGGGACCGGGGCGCCCCCTATGCGGACACCTTGCAAGAGGGCGCGCGACTGCATGTGGCGGTAAACCAGGACCATGCAAGCCCGCAGACCCCCGTGCGAAGCGGCGACGAAGTGGCGATCTTCCCCCCCGTGACCGGAGGCTGAGTCCATGATCCGGGTACAGACGGAGGACTTTGACCTCAACCGAGAGGTGGCGGCCTTGACCGCCGAGCAGCCCGAGATCGGCGCCGTCGTCACGTTCACAGGCCTGGTGCGGGACCTGCCCGACGCGCCGGACCGGCTGCTTGCCATGACCCTGGAGCATTATCCGGGCATGACGGAACGCGCCCTTGACGCCATCGAGGCGGAGGCGCGGGACCGCTTCGATATCACCGCCTCGCTCATCATCCATCGTGTGGGCCGGCTCTTGCCCATGGACCGGATCGTGCTCGTGGCGACCGCCAGCCGTCACCGTCAAGCGGCCTTCGACGCCGCCACCTTCCTGATGGATTTCCTCAAGACCCGCGCCCCCTTCTGGAAGCGCGAAGAAACCACCACCGGCGCGCGCTGGGTCGAGGCCCGCAGCAGCGACGAGGCGGCCACCCAGCGCTGGTCGTCCTAAGCCCAACAGAGCGGCATTCAACCCATCAGACCCGGATGCCGTGATCGACGCGAATATCAGCGATTGTCCGGCCCAGCAGCGCGTCGAGCCGATAATAGTCGATTTTCTTCCGCATCCAGCGTGTCTTCCAGAAGATGTCCAGAAGTGTGGGCAGCATGGTGAGCCAGGTGGTCATCAGCGTGCCGTAGCCGATTTCCGCCAGAACGGTCTTAGGGTTCTGATTGGCCACGGCGTGGTGCATGTCAGCGATCGGCGCGGTGGTGCCGAACGCCATCCAGGCATGGGCCGCAATCTCGCCCCGCAAGGACGTATCGCAGCCAAAGATTAGAGCGCTTTCAGGAAAAGTGTGCGCGGTTTTCCGCCCGGAAAGCGCGCCAAACAAAGACCGAGAGCCGTTTCAATGATCTGGTTTTCATTGAAACGGCTCGAGGTGCACCGCATCATGCATCGTGAAGGCTTGGGCGGATGTTTCCAGCATGCCGGCCGTGATCGTCCCGTCCGGATCTTCCTCTAGGCGATGCGCTTCAAGAGCGTCTTGCAATGTCATGCGGTGGTCAGATGTCGGATAGGTCATCATCATGGCTCCCGGGCTGATGAGGGGTGGAGGACGGCACAAAAGCCTTCAAGATGCGCCTGAACGCAGGACCGGGGCGCGCCGGTCAGCGCCATGAACGCAGCACCATGGGCCGCCAGCAGCATGGGCCGCCAGCAGCATGGGCCGCCAGCAGCATCGCCTCAACGACCTGCTGAACGCTGGTGTCTTGAGGATCGCTCCCGTCGGCGGACAGCGCCGCCACCTGCGCGCGGAAAGCGCGGACAAGTATGGGGACGCCGAGGTATCAAGGTGAAAGCCGAACGGCTCCCCCTCGGCCCCACGCCCCATGGCGTTGGCCGCGTCCCAGATCTTCAGCTTGTAGCGCTCGCTACAGACCTTTAGAGCCCAGTAGCCGCTCCAAAACTGAGGAGGCTGTCATGACGGTTGGACGGACGCTGCTGTTTCTCGTGATCGGGGCCGTGGCCTGGTATTTGGCGGCGCTGTTGATCCGCTTTTACGGCGATGTGCTGCTCACCGGCGGCTGGGAGCATAGAGCGACGGTCGCGGTCGCGGCCCTTGCTGCGCCGCTTGTCACCTGGCTCGTCGCCCGCGCCACCGGCACGCCGCCCCACGCCATGACCCACCCCATGGCCCTCATGGTCATGATCGCCGTCCTCCTCGACGGGCTTGCCGTCACCTGGGCACCGGAGCTTTACGGCGGACCAGGGCCAACACTGAGCTACGGTGCCGCGTTCTTATTGTGGGGTGTGGGGTGTTTGCTGTTGTCAGCGCTGGTGTGGCCGTCAGACGGGCCATCCTGAACCGGGTTCTTGTGCGCGCCCCAGAACCGTTTCAACGCGTTCTCAATCCGTGACGCGGCTTTCGGTCTTTGGTTTGACACGCTTTCCGGGCGGACAGTCGGGGTATCCTACCCCGACTGATCGTTGACTGATGACTTTTACGCCGACACTCACACCGCCGCAGACACCGCGCGCACTTCGAACTCTTTCGGCAGCTCGAGCCGGCGGTGGACGAGGTCGTCGTAGTCTTGGACGAGTTGGCGGGTGATGGCGCCCACCTCGAACGTGTAAGGACCGATTTCGCCGACGGGGGTTACTTCGGCGGCAGAGCCGGTGAGGAAACACTGTTCGAAGAATTCAAGCTCGGAGGGCATGATAACGCGTTCGACCAGCTTGAAGCCGCGCTTGCGCGCCAGACCCATGACCGTGCGCCGGGTGATGCCGTCAAGGAAACAGTCCGGCGTCGGCGTATAGATGGTGTCGCCCTTGACGAAAAAGACATTGGCACCCGTGGCCTCGGCCACCTGCTCGCGCCAGTCGAACATGAGCGCATCGGCAAAGCCGCGCCGCTCGGCCTCTTCCTTGGCCATGGTGCAGATCATGTAAAGGCCGACGGCCTTGGAGTGGCACGGCGCGGTGCGCGGGTCCGGCCGGCGCCAGCGGGCGATCTCCAGACGAATGCCCTTCATTTTGGTTTCCGCGTCAAAGTACGACGGCCACTCCCACACGGCGATGGCCACGCGCACCCCCGCCTCCGGTGCCGACACGCCCATCTGGCCACTGCCGCGCCACGCGATGGGGCGCACATAGGCATCCTTGAAGCCTTGCGCGGCGACCGTGGCGAGCACGCCCTCATTGATCTGATCGGCGGTGTAGGGGATCTCGAAGCCAAGCATTTTGGCCGACTGGAACAAACGGTCCGTATGCTCTTCCAGCTTGAAGACATGGCCATCATAGACGCGCTCGCCCTCGAACACGGCACTGCCATAGTGGAGCGCATGCGTGCACACATGCAGCGTTGCCTCGCGCCAGGGGATGAGTGTGCCGTCCATCCAGATCTGTCCGTCGCGATTGTCAAAGGGAACGATGGCCATGGTCAGGCTCCTGTGTCTTATACGCAGTGTGGTGCAGTGGCGGTGCCGAACGCTGCCCAACACTGAACCAGTTGTTCTCTGAGTCAGGCGGGATGAGGTGAAAGCCTCGCCGACCCTTATCGCGCCCGCTCCGCCCAGTGGCAAGACCGCTCAGGGGCCTGTGCTGAAGAACGCAAGATCATCTCGCGCGCCGATGCTGTGCGGGACCGATTCGAGTCCAGAAAAACGCCCGCACGGGTCATTCCTGATCCGGTCTTTCTTTTCGCACCTGCGAAAGAATGCTTGAGCCGCGCCGGGCGTGAGGCTCACCTGCGAGCCGACCCTAACTCATGGTATGATCGACCCATACGATAGAGTGACTCTGAGGCCCCATGAGCGCAACCAGTCCCGCCCGGCGCAAGGCCGCCGTGCTCAACGACAATGCCCCGCATATCCTGGTGGTGGATGACGACACCCGCATCCGCACGCTGCTGCAACGCTATTTGCTGGAGAACGGCTACCGGGTGAGCGTCGC
>CAZVEE010000060.1:0-9360 GCA_964625525.1 uncultured Alphaproteobacteria bacterium
GACAGGCCTGAGACCACCACCCCATGGCTTTCCAGCGCTTCGCGATAGGCCATATAGACCTCATAGCGGTGGCGGTGGCGCGCGGAAATCTGGGTACTGCCATAAATCTGCGCAACGCGGCTATCGGGTTGCAGGCGTGCTTCATAGGCGCCCAGCCGCATGGTCCCGCCCTTGCCGTCATCGGCGGAACGCACATGACGCTCGTTCCCCCGCGTCCATTCCGTCAACAGACCAACGATGGAGCTGCGGCATTCGCCGAACTCGCTCGAATTGGCGTCTTCAAGACCCGCCAGATTGCGCGCCGCTTCGATGACCGCCACCTGCATGCCCAGGCAAATGCCGAAATAGGGCACATGATGGTGCCGAGCATAGCCCGCCGCCATAATCTTGCCTTCCGAGCCGCGCGGCCCGAAGCCGCCGGGGATGAGGATGCCATGGGCGGCGGCCAGGCGCTCACTGGCCTCGCCATCGCCTGCCTCGATCTCTTCTGACGAAATCCAGTCCTGCACCACCCGCACCCGGTTGGCGATACCGCCATGCACCAGTGCCTCGCGCAGCGACTTATACGCATCCAAATGGTTGGTGTACTTGCCCACCATGGCGATGCGCACCTCGCCCTCGGGCTGGGCGTAGCGGTGAGAGATGTCGTGCCACATCCCCAGGTCCGGCTCGGGCGCGTCGGTAATGCCGAAACAGGCGAGCACCTCGGAGTCGAAGCCTTCTTGGTGATATTGTTCGGGCACGTCGTAGATGGACGGCGCGTCGAGGGCCTGGATCACGCGCGAGGGCCGCAGATTACAGAACAGCGCAATCTTGCGCCGTTCATCTTCCGGGATCGGCCGGTCGGAGCGGCACAAGAGCAGCTCCGGCTGCACACCGATCGAGCGCAGCTCCTTGACCGAGTGCTGCGTGGGCTTGGTCTTCAGTTCCCCCGCGCTTGCCACATAGGGCAGCAGGGTCAAATGCACCGCGATAGCCCGCTCCGGCCCCAACTCGTTCACAAGCTGGCGCACCGCCTCGAAAAACGGCAGGCCCTCGATGTCGCCCACCGTGCCGCCGATCTCGCACAGGCAGAAATCCACGTCCTCGGTGCCGGCCAGGATGAACTCCTTAATGGCGTCCGTCACATGAGGGATCACCTGCACGGTCACCCCGAGATAATCTCCCTGGCGCTCCTTGCGCAGGATCTCCTGATAAATCTGTCCGGAACTCACACTGTCCCCGCGCGTGGTCGGCACGCCCGTGAACCGTTCGTAGTGGCCAAGGTCGAGATCCGTCTCTGCCCCGTCATCGGTGACATAGACCTCACCGTGCTGATAGGGGCTCATGGTGCCCGGATCGACATTGAGATAGGGGTCGAGTTTGCGCAGGCGCACGCGATAGCCACGCGCCTGAAGCAACGCCCCGAGGGCCGCGGAGGCCAGTCCTTTGCCAAGGGAGGAGACCACGCCGCCGGTTATGAAAATGTACCGCGCCATGGGCCTCGACCTTATCGGCTCGCCGCGCCGGCGCAAAGCAGAAGCGGCGTCATGACTGCCATGCGCTCGGGGTGCCTTAACGAAAAGACAAGAAAATCAATGAATTGAGCCGATTATTGAATCGGCGGCGCCGGCTCGTCGGCGGGCTCCGGCGCGGTCGGCTCAACCTCTTCGACGGATTGTTCCAGCTCTTCGGCCGTATCAGTGATTCGATCCGTCGGATCATCGCCCCCGGCGGAGGTGGCCAGCACCGAGAGCGTCAGGCTCGTGGCAAAGAACGCGGCCCCGAGAATCGTGGTGGACCGCGTCAGCGCATTGCCCACCGCTCGGCTCGACATCATGTTGCCACCGCCGCCCCCGATCCCAAGCGCGCCGCCTTCTGAGCGCTGCAACAGGATCGTGGCCACCAGGGCCGCCGCGATGATGAGATGAACAACGAGCAACAGCGCTTCCATGACCGCCTGAACCGCCTTTTAAGTCTGAGGGGACGCCTCCGGTGTCAAACCGGGGAGAGCGCGTTGTACGGCATCGCGCCCCGCTTGCCAAGGCGGGACGCTGTAGTGGTCGTCCTCGGTCACCCGAACGGTGGGTGCGTCCTCAGCCCCGGTTAAACCAGGCCGAGCCTTCCGAGGTGAACAGGAACACCACGGCGACGATCTGCAGAACGATCTGCACGAGCCCGATATAGGCCAACGAGCCCATCATCTCGATGCTCATGGGCAGGGTCGGCAGGCTGGCCAGGGCACCGAGACCCACGAGCACCACGACGATCCACTTGGCCACATTGCTGGCCCCGCGCGAGGTGAACAGGATCAACGCCAGCCAGATGGCCGTGATCACCCCGGAAATGATCAGCAGGGTCTGGCCATCCATGCCAGCCTCCTCGATCTGCGCCAGAGCGAAGTCCCAGGTTAAGTAGGAACCGACGATCCCCAAGATGATACTGAGGATCATAAGCAATTCAAAACGCTGAATAGCGGCAGGCATGACGACACTCCCCTTCCAAAGGCCCCCGTGGTCCGGTGGGCATCTCAGCTTTTGCCTTGGACGCAGCCTACAGCCGCGCCCCAGCCCCGGCAAGACAAGGCCCAACCCAACGCAGAGGCCCTAACCATCGCATTGAATGGAGAAACTGGCCCGATTAGAAGTCTGGGAGGCCGGATCGAACGTCTCAATCTGCTTCCAGCCCTCATAGCGCATGCCCGGGCCACCAATCCGCCAGGTCGACTCGATGTCTTCGGTCCCCGGGCGGCTGAAATCGATGGTTTCGAGCGGCGCTGACGCCCCGTCACTGCGCTGCCATTTGTAGGAGACCGTCCCCGCGCCGCCCGCCACGGAAATCCGCCCGCGAAAGCGCAATGTCACCGGGCACGGCCCCCGATAAGTGCGCTCCGAGGCGCGGGCCCCGAGTTCGATAATGCGGAACCCCGCCGGTTCCGGCGGTGTGACACTGTCCTGGTCGCTAGGCGCCGGCTCTTCGCGATGGGGCGCAGGCGTCTCGTTGCGCCCCTCCATCTGATCCAGGATCACGATGACACCGCCCACCGCCGTAATAACGGCCGCAATACCGGTCAAGCAGCCGGGCAGGCTCGACCAGAACGAGCCGCCCCCACTGTTTTGTTCCATGGCTTAGGTCCCCTCCTGCCACACGTCTCAAGAAAGGAGTGTGCCGCGAGGAGGGACGCGGCACAACCGGCGCGGGGGGCTTAAGACGTGGTCCAGCCGCCGTCGATGGAGAGCGCAGCACCGGTCACGTTTTTGGCCGCGTCCGAGCACAGGAACAATGCGAAATCAGCAATGGAGTCCGGTTCCACGAACTGCTTCGTCCATTGCGCGGCCAAGAGCACATCGCGCACCACCTCTTCCTCGGTAATCCCCCGGGCCTTGGCGGTATCGGCGATCTGGTTCTCCACCAGCGGGGTGCGCACATATCCCGGGCATAAAGCGTTCACGGTGATGCCTTGTTCAGCCACTTCCAGCGCGACGCTTTTGGAGAAGCCCACAACGCCGTGTTTGGCGGCCACATAGGCGGACTTGAAGGGCGAGGCGACTTTGCCGTGCGCCGACGCAATATTGATGATCCGGCCCCAGCCCGCCTTTTTCATCATCGGCACGGCGAGACGCGTGGTGTGGAACGTGGCCGTGAGCACAATGGCGATCAGCGCATCCCATTTGGCGACGGGGAACTCATCCACCGGCGCCACATGCTGAATGCCCGCATTGTTGACCAGCACGTCGAGCCCCCCGAATTCGGTCTCGACTTCGGCCATCATCGCTTCGATGGCCTCGGGCTTGGTCAGATCGGCGCCATTGTAAAGACACCGCACGCCCTCCGCCTCGATGTCGCGCTGAATGGCCGTGATGGCCGCGTCATCGCCGAACCCGTTCAGCACAATATGCGCCCCATTGGCAGCAAAGCGCTTGGCCATGCCCAGGCCAATGCCGCTGGTGGAGCCGGTGATGAGAGCCGTTTTGCCTTTGATCGACATCGATCACTTATCCTTCTGTGGCTGCGCCAATAATGGCGAGGAAGTCTTGGGCCTTGAGGCTCGCGCCGCCGATCAGGCCACCATTTACGTTGGCGATGGCGAAAATCTCGGCGGCATTGGCGGGCTTGACCGATCCCCCGTAAAGGACGCGGATGCCATTGCCCGGCTCGCCGAGGCGGGTCGTCAGCCGGTCGCGAATATGGGCATGCGCCTCGCGGATCTGCTCCGGCGTCGGGGTGCGGCCCGTACCGATCGCCCAGACGGGCTCATAGGCCACGATCACCGTCTCAGGATCCGCGCCTTCGGGCAACGAGGTGGCGAGCTGATCGCTCAGCACCGCCAGGGTCTGCGCCGAATCACGCTCGGCTTCGGTCTCGCCGATGCAGATGATCGCGGTCAGCCCATGGGCAAGCGCCCGCTCCGCCTTCGCGCGCACCACCTCTGACGTCTCGCCATGGTCGGTGCGCCGCTCTGAGTGGCCAACGATCACGGCCGTCGCGCCCGCGTCCTTCAGCATCGGGGCGGCGATATCGCCCGTATGGGCGCCGCTGTCGCTGGTGTGGCAATCCTGACCACCGATCGCGACAGCCGTGCCTTGCGCGGCAGCCGCAAACGGCGCAATCAAGGTCGCAGGCGGGCAAATCATCGCCAGACCAGCGGGTGGCGCGGTTTTCAGCGCCTCGGCCACCGCCGTCAACTCCGCCACCGAGGCGCCGAGCCCGTTCATTTTCCAATTGCCGATGACCGCCGGCTTCACCGCGTGCCCCATACTGCCTCTCGCCTCCCTCAGGTCTTACGGGGCCGGTTCGTATTGCCCCCGGGTGACACCCTTCCTATAGTCGCGGCGAATTCTCAAGACTTTGCATGACGGCGTCAAAGCGCCTTACTGGAGACCGAACTCATGCTGGCTGAATTGCGGGGCGCCTCGAAAGGCTGGATCGCGGGCATCTTTATCGCGTTGTTGATCGCGGCCTTCGCCATTTGGGGCATTGAGGATATTTTCCGCACGCGCGTCTCCAGCACGGTGGCGGAAGTGGGCGAGACCCGCATCGAAGCGCAGAATTTCGTGGTGGAGTTCGAACGCCTCAGCCAACGTCTCGGTCAGAATCAGGGCGAGCCGCTGTCGCGCGAGCAAGCTCTGCAATTCGGCCTCGACCAGGTGGCGCTCAACCAGATGATTTCCCGGGTGGTGCTTGACCAGAAGGCCCAGGAACTGGGTCTGACCGTGTCTGATACGGCGGTGGATAAGGAAATCATCGAGAACCCGGCCTTCCATGGCCCCACTGGCGATTTCGATGCCCGCATCTTCCGGGAATTGCTGGCCCGCAACCGCATGACCCCGGCCATGTTCGACCAGGCCATGCGCGAGGACATGACCCGGCTGCAGCTTGTCGACGCCATCCAAAGCGGCATCGAAGCCCCGCGCGAATATGCCCGCGCCATCTACCAGCTTCAGGCCGAACGGCGCCAGGTGAGCTACCTGTTGGTCCCGGCGACGGCCGTGGCCGATCCGGGCACGCCGGAAGACAGCACCCTTCAGGCCCTGCATGAGCAGGAAACCTTCCGGTTCACGGCACCGGAGTATCGCAGCTTTACCTATCTGCTGCTGCGCCCGGAAGACCTGACCGCCACTATTGATGTCGCCGAGCAGGACCTCCAGGACCTCTATGAACAGCGCCGCGACAGCTATGTGGAGCCGGAGCGCCGCAGTGTCCGCCAGATCGTCTTTAACACAGCGGACGAGGCTCAGACCGCGCGCGAGCGCCTGCTTTCCGGCGAGACCTTCGAGACCATCGCCACCGAGCGCGAGTTGACCCCGCAGGACACAGAACTGGGCACCCTGGCTCAGGCGCAGTTTATCGACCCGGCCGTGGGCATGGCCGCGTTCGCCCTGGCCGAGCCCGGCGTGGCCGAGCCCGTGGAAGGCGCGTTCGGCGTCACACTGATCCAAGTGGACACCATCGAGGCGGGCAGCACCCAAGCCTTTGAAGAGGTGCGCGACCAATTGCGCGATGAGTTGGCGCTGGGCGAAGCCCAGAACGCCATCTATGACCTGATCGAGCGCATCGAAGACGAGCGGGCCGGCGGCCTAGGCCTGCAAGATGTCGCCAGCCAGATGGACCTGACCCTGATCACGGTCACGGGCGCCGACCGCCGGGGCCTGAACGCGGCCGGCGAAGCCGCGGGCCCGGACAGCATTCCCCCTAGCGCTCTCAAACAGGCCTTCGAGAGCGATGTGGGCCTGGAGAACAGCTTCGAGGAAGCCGCTGGCGGGGCTTGGCTGGTCACGGAAGTCACCGATGTGACGCCCTCGCAGCTGCGCCCCTTCGAGACCGTGCGCGAGGATGTGCTGGCGCTGTGGCGGGAGCGTCAGCAGGCCGCGGCGCTAGCGGAACTGGGCGCGCAGCTGGTCGCCTCCGTGGAGAGCGGCGACAGTCTTGAAGCCCTCGCCGATCCCCTGTCCGCGCGCGTTGTCACGCCTGTGGCGCCCATCGAGCGCGGTGCCATCGACCCGACCCTGACCGAAGCACTGGTGCGCGATCTGTTCCGGGCCCGGCCCGGCGCGGTCCTCCATGGGCCAGCCCAAGGCGGCGGCGCCCATGTGGTGGCGCGCGTCGAGGAGATCGTTACCGCCAACGAGACCGAAGGCCTGTTCCCGATCGCGCAGCTGGAAACCGCCCTCCAGCAAAGCCTGGAGGAAGACCTGGCCGAACAGTTCGTTGTGACCTTGCGCGACGAAGTCGGTGTAGAAATCAATCAGCAGGCGGTGAATTTCGCCCTCGGCCAGTCCATCTCAGGCCAATAAGGCCTTGGGCCGGGCGCCCGGCCTTGGACACTCTGAGACGGCCGCGCCATGCCCCTCAACGGGGCACGGCCCCTGCCCTTGCCAGCGAGTGAGCCCCCATGCGTGTCGACCCGGAGTTTGGGCCCTTTGCCGCCCACTATGATCAAAGCGAACCCCAGGCGCTCACCACTCGCCTCATCGCTGATCTGGAGACCCCCGTCTCCGCGATGCTGAAGCTCGCCGAAGGGCGGCCCATGAGCGTGCTGCTGGAATCGGTCGAAGGCGGACAATCACGCGGGCGCTATTCCATCATCGGCCTGAAGCCGGACTTGCTTTTGAAAATTGAGGGCGACAAGGCATTCCTCAATGACCGGGCCCGGATCGACCAGGACGCCTTCGAGCCGTTGTCCCACACCCCGCTTGAGGCCTTGCGCACTGCCGTGGCCGGCTGCCGTTTGGCGCTGCCCGAGGGTGTGCCGCCCATGGCTGTGGGCCTGTTTGGCTACATGACCTATGACACGGTGCGGCTGATGGAAAATCTGCCAGTGCCCAAACATGATCCGGTGGGCGTGCCGGACGCCTTGTTCCTGCGTCCCACTGTGACCGTGGTGTTCGACTCGGTCACCGGTGAAGTGATCGTTACGACACCGGTTTGGCCGCAGCCGGGCGTCTCGCCGCGCGCCGCCTATGACCGGGCACTCGAACGCCTGGCCGATGTGGTGCATGACCTGTCCCGGGCGCTACCGCGCCAGGATCTGGGCGAGATTCCCGCCGCCCTGCCCCAACCCCAGTCCAATATGACCCAGGCGGAGTATCATGCGGCCGTAGAACGGGCCAAGGAGTACATCCGTGCCGGTGACGTGTTCCAGGTCGTCCCCAGCCAGCGTTTCGCGATCCCTTTCCCGCTGCCGCCCTTTTCGCTCTATCGGGCGCTGCGCCGGCTCAACCCCTCGCCCTATCTGTTTCATCTGGATTTGGGCGACTTCGCGCTGGTGGGGTCGTCGCCGGAAATTCTGGTGCGCCTTCAGGACGGCACGGTCACCATTCGCCCCATTGCTGGCACCGCCAAGCGCGGCCGCACGGCCGAGGAAGACCGTCTGTATGCAGAACGCCTATTGAACGACGCCAAGGAACGCGCCGAACATCTTATGCTGCTTGATCTAGGCCGCAACGATGTGGGCCGGGTGGCGGATGTGGGCAGCGTCGAAGTCACCGATCAGTTCATCATCGAGCACTACAGCCATGTGATGCACATTGTCTCCAATGTGGAAGGCCAGTTGTCCGATGCTCACGACGCGGTCTCTGCCCTGTGTGCCGGGTTTCCCGCCGGTACAGTCTCGGGTGCGCCGAAAATCCGCGCCATGGAGATCATCAATGAGCTGGAGCCAGAGAAACGCGGCGTCTATGCGGGCATGGTGGGCTATTTCGCCTCCGATGGCTCCATGGACAACTGCATTGCCCTGCGCACCGCGGTGGTCAAAGAGCACACGGTTTATGTGCAGGCTGGCGGCGGCGTGGTTGCTGACAGTGATCCGGAGTCGGAGTATCAGGAATCCCTAAACAAGGCGAGCGCTCTCTTCCGCGCCGCCCAGGAGGCTTATCGCTTCGCCCCAACCGTCCACCGGCGCTCTATCGCCGAGTAATCAGCGTTGCAGGGTGGCCGCGCCGTCCGGAGCCCCGGCCGCCGCCAAGCGCTGGTCTTCCGGTGTGGGATCCAGCAGGTCGCTCAGCGTCACGAACTCATAGCCTTTGGCCTGCATTTCTGGGATCCACGTCTCTAGCGCCGCGATCGTGACCCGGTGCGGGTGGCCAATGGCGATGGCATAGCCCTTTCGCGCCACCACATGTTCGGTCTGCGTCAGCTGGCGTTCCACGAATGCCGTGCTGATTTCATGATCGAGGAACACGTCCCGCGACAAGGCCTCAAGCCCCGCCGCCCGCGCCGAACGAGCCGCCACACTGCGCCCGCTTGTGAGCGAATCCAGGAAATAGAGCCGGCCATCACCGCCCGTCACCTGGCGTGCGCGCACCATCACCCGGTCCATCAGCATCCGGTTTTCCGTCAGCAGACTGCCCATGTGGTTGTTGAAGCCAACAAAGCCGTCAAACTGCTCGAACGACCAGTCGAGACGGCGGAGAAACTCCGCCTCCGGCAGATCGTGGCGCAAGGCATTCGGCCCTGGCAACTCCGGCCCATGCGGCTCCATGGGCAGATGTACGATCACCTCATGTCCCGCCGCCGCCGCTTCTTGTGTCAATGGCGAGGAATGATGCCCATAGGGCAGGAAGGCGAGCGTCATGGGCGCGGGCAACGCAATGGTGGCGCGGCTGCGGGAACGCTCCAACCCCAGATCATCGATGACGAGGGCAATGCGCCGGGACGTCCCCGGTAACGGCGGCAAGGGCTCGCGGAAGCGCCCCTGGGCTGTAAGCCACACGGGATCACTCTCGGCCATGGTCTTGAGCGGCGCCGGCGTCACCAGCAGCGGATCATCGAGCCGGAACGCCGCGCCCATAAGCACCGCCGACGGCACCGGGCTTGGCTGCGTCTCATGCTCCAGGGCCGATCGCTGCTCCAGGGCTGGGCGCTGCTCCAGGGCTGGGCGCT
>CAZVEE010000060.1:9460-21008 GCA_964625525.1 uncultured Alphaproteobacteria bacterium
TGCTCCAGGGCCGATCGCTGCTCCAGGGCTGGGCGCTGCTCCAGGGCTGGGCGCTCGACCATGCCCATTTCCGCGGCATGCGCCGGCACAGCGGTAAAGGGCAGATCGAGCCCTCGCACCGCCTGCGCCAGTGGCGCCGCGACACTCACCCGCTCTCCCTGGGGGGACAGCATGGTCACACCCATCGCCGAGGCTGCGCCCACCGCGAGGCTCATGACAAGCGCGGTGACCGCATCCACCTTGCGGCGGGGACGCGTCCGGGTGCCGCGCGCAGACGCACGCGGCGCTTCTTCCACTGGCCCAGTCACTTAACCCTGACCCCACATCCACGGCGCGACCCCATCCCACCGAGTCGCGTAGATATACCACATCTCGGGGCACTGTGCCAATTTACTACAAAATATAGATGGCGTTCCCGTCGCGTTCCGCCGCGCGGCATGCTTGCGCGCGGCCGGGGGACGTGCATAGTCTCGTGGGCACGAGACCCTGTGCTGGCCTGAGAGGAACGAAAGCCTAGCCGATGATTCTGCTCATCGATAACTACGATAGCTTCACCTACAACCTGCTCCATTACCTGGGCGAGTTGGGCGCGGATGTCCGGGTGGAACGCAATGACGCCTTGAGCGCCGATGCCGCGCTGGCGCTGAAGCCCGATGGCATCGTCATTTCCCCCGGCCCGTGCGATCCGGACAAGGCGGGCATTTCCCTGGACCTGGTGGACAAGGCCACGGGCAAGGTTCCCCTTTTCGGCGTGTGCCTGGGGCATCAAGCCATCGGTCAGGCCTTCGGGGGCAAAGTGATCCGCGCGCCGGAATGCATGCATGGCAAGCTCAGCCCCATCCGGCACAAGGGCGCTGGCGTGTTCGCCGGAGTCGCGGATGGCTTCGAGGCAACGCGCTATCACTCCCTCGTGGTTGAAAAGGACAGCCTGCCGGACTGCCTGACGATTACGGCGGAGACGGACGACGGCCTGATCATGGGCCTTCAGCATCGGGACCACCCGGTTCACGGCGTGCAGTTTCATCCCGAAAGCATCGCGTCCCAATACGGGCACATGCTGCTTAAAAACTTCCTAACGGTGGTGGAGCAGGCCGCGTGAGGGCCGCCCCATCCCCCGCCGGCGATCTCGGCCCTCTCATCGGCCATCTCGCCCATGGCGCCACCTTGACCGAGGCGCAGGCGCGCAGTGCCTTTGATGCCATCATGGATGGCACGGTCGGCGAGGCCCAACTCGCCGCCTTTGTCATGGGCTTGGCCGTGCGCGGGGAAACCGTTGACGAGATCACCGCTGGGGCAAAAGCCTTGCGCGCCCGGGCCACGCCCGTCCACGCCCCTGCTGGCGTGATCGACACCTGCGGCACCGGCGGTGATGCCAAAGGCACGGTGAACATATCCACCACAGTCGCCTTCGTGCTGGCGGGCGCGGGCGTCCCGGTGGCCAAGCATGGCAATCGCGCCGCGTCCTCCCGGTCCGGATCCTCCGATGTGCTCGCCGCGCTCGGCGTCAATCTGGAGGTGAGCCCCGAAGACGTGGCCCGCGCCATTGAGACCGCGGGCATCGGTTTTCTCATGGCCCCGCGCCACCACGCGGCCATGCGTCATGTGGCGGGGGTACGCCAGGCCCTGCGCATCCGGACGATTTTCAATCTGCTCGGTCCGCTCTCAAACCCGGCCGGCGCGAAGCATCAACTGCTGGGCGTCTTTGATGCCCGCTGGCTCACGCCCATGGCAGAGGTTCTGCGCAATCTGGGCGCTGAACGAGTGTGGGTCGTGCACGGTCTGGATGGTTTGGATGAGCTGTCCATCGCCGGCCCGAGCCGCGTGGCGGCCCTTGAACGCGGCGCCATTGAGACCTTCGACATCCGCCCCGAAGACGCGGGCCTGCGTCCTGCGCCTCTGGAGGCGCTTGCCGGCGCTGGCCCAGAGGAGAACGCCGCGGCCCTGCGAGCCGTGCTCGACGGTGAGCGGGGCGCTTATCGCGACGTGGTGCTGCTGAATGCGGCCGCCGGCCTGATGGTCACGGATCGGGCGGGCGATCTGCGCGAAGGCGTCGCGCTCGCCGCGCAAAGCATCGACGAGGGCCACGCCGCCACCGCGCTCTCGACCCTCATCGCCGAGACCACGGCACGGAGCCCCCAATGACGACCATCCTGGATCGGATCAAAGCCTACAAGCTCGACGAGATTGCCGCACGCAAAGCCCGCCACCCCCGCGAGGTGGTGGAAGAAGCCGCCCGTAAGGCGCCCCGCGTGCGCGATTTCCGCGCTGGCATGGATGCGGCGCTGCGCCGCGTGCCTTTCGCCGTCATCGCCGAAATCAAGAAGGCGAGCCCGTCCAAAGGCCTGATCCGGGACGCTTTCGACCCGCCCGCCCTCGCCCGCGCCTATGCCAAAGGCGGCGCCGCGTGCCTGTCGGTGCTGACCGACACGCCGTCTTTTCAGGGGGCGGATGACCATCTTCCAGCCGCCCGCGAGGCGGTCACCCTGCCGGTCTTGCGCAAGGATTTCCTGTTCGATCCCTACCAAGTGGCCGAAGCTCGGGCTCTCGGCGCCGACTGTATCCTGATTATCATGGCCGCCGTCAGCGACGCAGAAGCCGCCGCCCTGGAGCGCACGGCCTTCGCTTGGGGCATGGACGTGCTTGTGGAAATCCATGACGAGGCGGAACTGGACCGGGCGCTGAAACTCGACAGTCCCCTGATTGGCGTCAACAATCGCAACTTGCACTCCTTCGAGACGACCCTGGAGACCACCGAGCGGCTGGTGCCGCTGATCCCCGGTGACCGGATCATCGTCGCCGAGAGCGGCCTCTCCTCGCGCGCCGATCTGGAACGCCTTGCCGCCATCGGCGTCACGCGCTTTCTCATCGGCGAAAGCCTGATGCGTCAGACGGATGTGGCCGGTGCGCTTGAAGCCTTGATCGGAGCGGGCCTCAGTGCCCAGGCCATGCCATGAGCCGCCTCACCCATTTCGATGAGGCCGGCCACGCCGCCATGGTGGATGTGGGCCAGAAGCCGGAGACCGCCCGCCTTGCCATCGCTCGCGGCCATATCCTCATGGCGCCAGAGACCTTGGCGCTGATCGAAGCGGGCCGTGCGGACAAGGGCGACGTGCTCGGCGTCGCGCGTCTTGCCGGCATTATGGCCGCCAAGCGCACTAGCGACCTCATTCCGCTCTGCCACCCGCTGCCACTGTCCAAAGTGAGCCTGGACTTTACGCCGGACGCCACTCTGCCTGGCCTCATCATTGAGGCCAGCATCAGCCTGACCGCCCGCACCGGCGCGGAAATGGAAGCGCTCACCGCCGTGACTGTCGCCGGCCTCACCATCTACGACATGGTCAAAGCCACCGACAAGACCATGCGCCTGGACGCCGTCCGCCTGACCCGCAAAGAGGGCGGCAAGTCGGGCACATTCACCGCCCCGTGACAGATCGCTATACTGAGATGAACGAAGGGTGAGTCGCCCCGCCCCAGCGGACGGTTAAAACGCGACGGAAACGGACATGGCACTTCTACGCAGCATGATGGCGGTCGCCTTGGGCATCTTGGCGGCCTGGGCCTTGTATGAAGGGGGCCTCGCGCTTGGCGGGCTGCTGTTCCCGGCCCTGCCGGGCGCGGACGGCTTCGTGGACGAGCCCATCGCCCAGGCCTTTGTGCTGACGGTCTGGTTCGTTGCGGGCACCATTGGTGCCTTCACGGCGGCGCTGGCCGTGCGGCGCGCCGAGGCGCTGCATGCGCTGCTGTTCGGCCTCGTGCTGTTGGCTTTTGGCATTGAGGCGCTCATCAATCCCAATCCCGGCTGGCCGCTTTGGTTCCGGGCCCTGATCGTCGCGACCATGCCTGTCCAAATCTGGATGGGCGCGACCCTCGTGATCACCGCGCGCCAGCAGCCGCCCAACTCCTCAGGCCCCGCATGATTCCCGTCGAGACCGCGCTGACCCGCATCCTGGACCCCATGGCGCCGGTGCCCCATGAAACCGTGCCGCTCGCCACCGCTGCGGGCCGTGTTCTGGCGCGCCCTGTGTTGGCCCGCGTCAGCCAGCCCGCCGCGGCGCTCTCGGCCATGGACGGCTATGCGGTGCGCGCCGAAGACGTGATAGAGCCCGGCGCCAAGCTGACCCTCTCGGGACGGATCATCGCCGGACAGACCCCTCCGGCCGCCCTTCAGCCCGGTGAAACCATGCGCATCTTCACCGGTGCGCTGTTGCCCGATGGCGCCGACACGGTGATCCCTCAAGAGGACACCCGCACGGTGGAGGACGGCCGCATCCATATGCGCGAGGCAAGCCAGAGTGGGCGCCATGTGCGCCCCGAGGGCCGCGACTTCAGCACCGGAGCCACCTTGATTGAGGCCGGCACGCGCCTGACGCCGGCGCATGTGGCGCTTGCTGCCGCTGGCGGCTGGCCAGTGCTTGCGGTGCATCGCAATCCGCGCGTCGCCATTCTGGCCACTGGCGATGAGCTGGTGCGCGCCGGTGACCCATTAAGCCCGGTCCAGACGGTGGCCTCCAGCTTGGACGGCCTTGTTGCCGCCTTGCGGGCCTGGGGGGCGGACCCGGTTGATCTCGGCATTGCCCGCGACGACGAGGACGAACTGGCCGAAGCACTCGGCCGGGCCCGGGGGGCGGATTTGCTCATTACGCTCGGCGGTGCGTCCGTGGGCGAACATGATTTGGTGCAGGACGCGCTCGTTCAGGACGGCTTTGATATCGGCTTCTGGAAGATCGCCATGCGCCCGGGCAAGCCGCTGATGTTCGGCACCCGTGACGATCACAGCGTTATTGGCTTGCCGGGCAATCCCGTCTCTGCGCTGGTGTGCGCCATGGTGTTCGTCAAACCCGCGATCGCGGCGCTCGCTGGGCGCGCACCTGAGCCGCCGGAGACGCGCGCCGCCCGCCTGGGTAAGGCCCTGCCCGCCAATGGTCCGCGCCAGGATTATCTGCGCGCCCGCCTTGTCAGCGACGCTGACCTTCTCATCGCGCTGCCGTTCGAGCTTCAAGACAGCGCCATGCTCTCCACTCTCGCCGCCAGTGACGCTTTGCTCGTGCGCCCGCCCCATGCGCCTGCCGCCGCCCTGGGTGATATAGTCACAGTCATGCCGTTGCGGTCTTTGCTCGCGCCCTAGGCAGGCGCCCTTTTTCCGTGCGGTTTGGGGGCCGCGCTTCCCAAAAAGACTTGACCGGTGCCTGGAACCAAACTAGAACGAGACAAGTTGTTTCGGTTTTGTTCCGAAGCGCGACAGTCTCGCGGACGAGGCCTGGGAGCCACGACGAGCCCTGGGAGCCACACTGACAGGTCTCTGCGATCCGCATGAAGAGGAGCCGGCCATGCTGACCCCGAAGCAGCATCAACTGCTCACATTCATTCAAAAACGCACCGCCGCGACGGGCGTGTCCCCCTCCTTCGACGAAATGAAAGAGGCGCTGGACCTGCGCTCTAAATCCGGCATTCACCGGCTGATCACGGCGCTGGAGGAGCGCGGCTTTATCCGCCGCCTGCCCCATAAAGCCCGCGCCATTGAAGTGATCCG
Source organism: uncultured Alphaproteobacteria bacterium (assembly GCA_964625525.1). Lineage (GTDB taxonomy): Bacteria > Pseudomonadota > Alphaproteobacteria > JAJFIK01 > JAJFIK01 > CAZVEE01. The sequence goes on from CAZVEE010000060.1 coordinate 14,991, forward strand.
GCCGCTGGACAATGTTCCCACGCCGCCGGCCGGGCCGCGCCCGGGGGGCCGCGCACCGGGCTTCCGCCCCAGCGTCATCAGCGGCGCCAAGGACACAGCACCTGAGCCGCGCAACGCCGCGCCCCTGCGCGAGCAGGCTGATACGGGCGTCAACCTCCCTGTGCGCGGACGCATCGCCGCGGGCGTGCCTAAGGAAGCGATTGAAATGGATACGGATTTCGTCGGTGTCCCCACCAGTATGGTGGGCACGGGCGATCACTACGCGCTCGAAGTGCGCGGCGACTCCATGGTCAATGCGGGTATTCTCGACGGCGATGTGGTGGTGATCCAATCCTGCGACACGGCCCGCAACGGGGAAATCGTTGTGGCACTGATCCGCGACGATGAAGCGACACTCAAGCGGTTGCGCACGCGGGGCGGCTCCATTGCGCTTGAAGCCGAAAATCCCGATTACGAAACGCGCATCTACCGCCCGGACGAAGTGCAGATCCGTGGTCGCCTGGTGGGGCTGATCCGACAGTATTGAGCTGCGGATGCGGTGGTGCGAGGCGGCGGTTAGAGCGCTTTCAGGAAAAGTGTGCGCGGTTTTCCGCCCGGAAAGCGCGCCAAACCAAAGACCGAGAGCCGTTTCAATGATCTGGTTTTCATTGAAACGGCTCTAGTGCTCCCGGTCGCGCAGGCGCGGCAAGACCCAGGGACGCTCACCGCGCGAGTCTCGCGCAGTGCGCACATGGGCAGTGCCCGCATCGTCAATCCACACAGCATGCGCCCCTTCACGCCAGACATCGAACCGATCGATCACCATTTGGGGTTTGGCGCAAGGCCCGCGCACCGGCACCGCGCTGACGAGCCAGTCGGCCCGCACGCAATCCTCCATCAGCGCGCCTTGAGTGCGCGCCAGCGCCAGCACCCCGCCCCCCACCAGCGTCGCCGTACACCCCGCCGCATCACAACGCCAGGCGCCCGGCGTGGCCTGTGCCGTCTCCGTCCGCGTGACGAAATCCGCCACCGGGCCTTTTTCCCCGTCTCGGCGCAGCCATTGTTTGCGAACGAAGGAACTGCCGCGCGCGGTCGGAAAGCTCAGCCGCCCCGCCCCATCGCGCACCGCGACCATGCGCCCCTCGCGCCCCACAAGCACATCCGGCGGCGGTGTCACCGCGGCTACCAGAATGCCAGCCACCACCGCCCCCAGTCCCGCAAGCCGCCAGGGCCGAACCCACAAACACAGCCATAAGCCGCCCCCGCTCATCAGCGCAAAGGCCGATACGGGCATGGATGGGATCAGCGCCACCACCCCCGGCCAGCTATTGATGCCGTGGGCGACCCACAAAATGCCGTCAATCCCCGCGCCCATGGCCATGAGAGGCCAGGCCTCCAGGCCCACCGGCATCGCGATCAGCGAGGCCAACCCAAACGGCATCACCAGCAGCGAGAACAAAGGCACGGCCACCAGGTTTGCCAGTAGGTCATACGCCCCCAGACGATTGAAGTGATAAGCCGCAAAGGGCGCGACGGCGAGGCTGGCGATGACGGTGGTCATCGCGATACCACCCAGAAAGTGTCCCATATCGGCAAAACTGGACCCGCCCGGCTCCGCCCAGGATGGCCGCCAGCGCCGCCAGGCCTCATATCCGGCAATGAGCCCGGTGACCGCCGCGAACGACATCTGAAAGCCCGCCAGCACAAGGCTCTCCGGACGCAGGACCAGGATCACCATCGCCGCCGCCGCAACCGTCCGCATGGAAAGCACTGGCCGATCCAGCAGCACCGCCACCATGGCCACCAGGATCATCACAAACGCCCGTTGCGTGGACACCGACGCCCCTGACAGCGCCAGATAGGCCGCCGCCGCCACCGCTGCCGCTACCGCGGCCCATTTCTTGACCGGATACTGAAGGGCAATAGGCTCGATCAGTGCCAGGCCGCCACGCACGAGGAAGAAGATAAAGGCCGCAATCGCGGTCATATGCAGGCCTGAAATCGCCAACAAATGAGCCAGACCCGTATTGCGCAACGCCTCCCAATCCGCCTCCGCGATGCCGCCCCGCTTGCCGGTCAGCACGGCCGCCGCGATGGCGCCCGTGGGTCCTGGTAGCGCATCGCGGATCCGCGTGGCGGCCCCGTCGCGCCAGCGGGCGATCCGCGCGCTGGGGCCTGAGACAGCCGCGGGCTCCACCAGCTCCGGCGCCCCCAACGTGAAGCCGACCCCGCCCAGGCGCTGAAACCAAGCTTGGCGCGCGAAATCGAAGGCATCAGGCGCGGCTGGCGCCGGCGGCGGCATCACCACCACGCGCAGGCGCACCCGGTCACCGGGGCGCAAGGATGCTGATTGTGAGGCAGGCGTCGTCACCCGCACCCGTGCCGGCCGTCTGTCAGCGGACCATCCGCCCAAATCCTCGACCGCGATCAGCAGGCGATGGCGCGCGTCCGCGCGGCGTTCCACCGCGAGCAGCGTGCCCAGGAGCGGCAAGGGCGGGGTCCTGCGTTCAATGATGGGCGCATCCACGTGCAACGCCCGCACCTGCACCGCGGCAAAGCCGCCCACCAGCATCAACACCACGCTCAAGCCGGCAAGCACCGTATCGCGCCCTCGCAGGGCGATCATCAGCCCCAGGACGGCACAAGTGAGCACCGGCCCAAGCCACCAGACCGGCTCCACGGGTAAAGCGAAGTAAAAGGCAATCCCCACACCGAACAGCACCGGCAACCACAACGGCCAGCGGTCCCGTTCCGCAAGCAGCAGTGCCGTTAGCCCAGCCATGCGTCGAGGACAGGGTTGAGTTGCTCCGGCGCCTCTTGCTGAGACCAATGGGACACGCCCGGAAAGGTCCGCAAGGTGAGGTTCGGCACCAATGTCTGGGTGCCTTCGGTCAGATGCAGGCCCAGTGCCACATCCTCTTCGCCCCACAACATCAGCGTCGGGACATCGGTGGTTCGCGGGGCGAAGATGTAGTCACGCAACGAGGCCGAGACCATGGCGAAATTGGCACGATAGTAGTTGACCATGGCCCGCGCTGCGCCGGGGATCAGGGCATTGGCGCGATAGACATCCGTCACCGCTTCGGGAAAACGCTCCGGCGCCGCACTGGTGTTGCGAAAGGCCCGCGCCACCGCCTCGGCGTTATTGGCGCGCAGGGCCGCTTCGGGCAACCAGGGGATCTGGAAGAACAGCACATACCAAGAGCGCCGCCACTGGCCATTGCGCCACATGCCACTCATCAGCCGTTCAGGATGCGGAATATTGATCGCCACGAACCGCTCCACCGGCCGCACCTTATGGAGCACGAAGGACCAGGCGATCAGTCCGCCCCAGTCGTGAGACATGAGCAGGGATGGTTTCAAACCCTGCGCCGTGGCGGCATCGAACAATCCCGCCACATCGGCCACCAGATTCGGCATCTCATAATCGCGCTGCGCCCGCGGCCGGGAGGAGTGGCCATAACCGCGCAAGTTCGGCGCCCAGACCGTATAGCCCTTGGCCGTCAGCATCGCGATTTGATGACGCCAGGAATAAGAGGTCTCGGGAAACCCGTGCAGGCAGAGCGCCAAACGCTCGCCGCCCTCTGCGACCGCCGTCTCGAAGCTCAGCCCATTGGCTTCGATGAACTCCACCCGCCCTGGCATATCCATGCTGCGCTCTCCCTCGCCTGCCACGCGAGCATACCACGGACCAGATGTGACTTCGTGGATCTCCTCCCCCTGTCCCACCGGCGCGACGCCTGTGCTATCACCTCGCCCGCACCCGTTGCGTTGTCAGGCCAGGAGTGAGCCATGAACGAGCCGTCCCCCGTTGTTACCCGCTTTGCGCCGTCCCCGACGGGCTTTTTGCATATTGGGGGCGCCCGCACCGCGTTGTTCAGTTGGCTTTATGCCCGCCACATGGGCGGTCAGTTCCGCCTGCGCATTGAGGACACGGATCGCGAACGCTCCACCCAGGCGGCCATCGACGCCATTCTGTCGGGCCTCACCTGGCTCGGTCTCGATTGGGACGGGGAGGTGGTTTACCAATCCAGCCGCGCCGATCGCCACAAAGAGATCGCCGAGGCGCTCCTGGCCCAGGGTCAGGCCTATCGCTGCTATGCGACGCCGGAGGAGCTTGATGCCATGCGCGAAGCCGCCCGCGCCGAAGGCCGGCCGGTGCGCTATGACGGCCGGTGGCGCGACCGGGATCCTTCGGATGCACCTGACGGCGCCGACCCAGTGATTCGTCTCAAAGCCCCTCAAGAGGGCAGCACCGTGATCGAGGATGTGGTGCAGGGCACCGTCGAAATCGGCAATGATCAGCTTGACGACCTGGTGCTTCTGCGCAGTGACGGCACTCCCACTTACATGCTGGCCGTGGTGGTGGACGACCATGATATGGGCGTCACCCATGTCCTGCGCGGCGATGACCACCTGATTAACGCCGCCCGTCAGCGCCACATCATGGAGGCCATGGGCTGGCCGGTGCCGAGCTACGGCCATGTCCCCCTGATCCATGGGCCAGATGGGGCGAAGTTGTCCAAACGCCATGGCGCGCTCGGTGTCGAGGCCTATCGCGATGACGGCTATCTGCCGGAAACCATGCGTACTTATCTGGCGCGGCTAGGCTGGTCGCATGGGGATGACGAGATCTTCACGACCGAGCAGGCTGTGAGCTGGTTTGACCTGAGCGGCCTGAACAAAGCCCCAGCGCGGCTCGATTTCGACAAGCTTGCCTTCGTGAACGCCCATTTCCTGCGCTGCGCGGACCGGGAGCGCCTGACGGATCTGATCCGTGAGCCGCTGGAGAAGACCGCGGGCAAGCCGCTCGACGCGGTGCTGACGGGCCGGCTGGAGCGGGCTTGGCCTGCTCTCACCGAGCGGGCCAAGACAGTGCCTGAGCTGGCGCAGGTGGCGGGCTTTCTGGTCACGCCGCGCCCCATCGCCATCGAACCGGCCTCGGCCAAACACTTGACCGATGAGTCACGCGCCATGCTCGCCGGCCTTGCCGAAGCACTCGCGGCAGTGGACGATTGGTCCGCCGAGCTGGTGGAAGCGGCCGTGCGCGCCCATGCCAGCGCGAAAAGCCTGAAATTCGGCCAGGTGGCGCAGCCCCTGCGGGCCGCCACCACGGGCACCCCCCAATCGCCAGGCATTTTTGAGGTGCTGATCGCCCTCGGAAAAGACGAAACACTCGCCCGGATTCACGACCAATTGGGGCAATCGCAATAAAGTGACGCCGAAAGCTCGCCTCTCACAGGGAAATGCTTAGCTCCTTCGCCGCACATACGGGATCGTGCGGTTCTTGCAGGTGACGGATACGAACCATAGCGCCTATAATGGCGACAACGCTGCCAGCGTCGGGGTCGCACGGTCCCGGCACGGCCAAAAGACCAGCCGGCGCGGACCCGCCCTCTTCTTCAGAGGTGCGGGCCTATCCGTGCACGCGATTGAGGAAACCGGACGCCGAGGCAAACCAGGCGCCATCAGGAACAGGCGAGGACAACCGATCACATGAGGTCGCATACGCCATGAACAACGTCGTGAAACCTGGAGAACCTGTCGGCACGGCCACTCTGACCTATGAGGGTCAGTCGCACGACTTGCCGATCATGCGCGGGACCGAAGGCCCCGACGTGATCGATATTCGCAAGCTCTACGGCGCCGCGGACGTCTTCACTTATGACCCCGGCTTCACCTCCACTGCCAGCTGCGAATCCACCATCACTTACATTGATGGCGATGCCGGTATTCTGCTTTATCGCGGATACCCGATCGATCAGTTGGCGGAACAGGGAAACTTCATCGAGACCTGCTATCTGCTGCTCTATGGCGTGCTGCCGAGCCCTTCGCAGATGAAGCAGTTCGAGACCGACATCGTCTACCACACCATGCTGCATGAGCAGCTGAAGAACTTCTTCTCCGGCTTCCGCCGGGATGCCCACCCCATGGCCATCATGGTCGGTGTGGTCGGGGCCCTGTCGGCCTTCTATCACGACAGTACCGACATCAATGATCCCTACCAGCGCATGGTCGCGAGCTACCGCATGATCGCGA
>CAZVEE010000061.1:0-20790 GCA_964625525.1 uncultured Alphaproteobacteria bacterium
CCAACCTCAACCATGCGGGCCACAACACGAATGTGGGCGCGGCGGGCGGCTTCGCGCCGAGCCTGGCCTCCACCGATGAAGCGCTCGCTTACATCATGAAAGCCATCGAGAGTGCCGGCTACCACCCGGGCGATGATGTCATGCTGGCCCTTGATGTGGCGTCTACGGAGTTTTTTAAGGACGGCCGTTACCATATGACGGGCGAGGGGGAGACCCTGGGCGCGGAAGACATGGTCCGGTTCCTGGCTGACCTCACGGCCCGCTATCCGATCCTGTCCATTGAAGATGGCATGGCGGAAGATGACTGGCTGGGCTGGCATGCGCTCACCTCGGAGATCGGCGAGAAAGTGCAGCTTGTGGGTGATGATCTGTTTGTTACCAACACCGAGCGGCTGGGCGAAGGCATTGACCGGCGCGCGGGCAACTCCATTCTGGTGAAAGTGAACCAGATCGGCTCTCTGAGCGAAGCGCTCGCCACCGTGGATATGGCGCATAAAGCGAGCTTCACCGCCGTCATGTCCCACCGCTCCGGCGAGACCGAGGACTACACCATCGCCGATCTCGCGGTTGCGACCAATTGTGGACAGATCAAGACGGGCTCCCTGTCGCGTTCTGATCGTCTGGCCAAGTACAATCAGCTTTTGCGTATCGAAGAACAGCTCGGTGCTTCGGCGCTCTACGCGGGCCGGTCAGTGCTGCGCTAATCGCCTCTGGTCTCGTCCCCTGTCCCGAATCCGGGCACAGTTGGCCTCTTGAAGGGGGCCGCCTGGTTCGAGGACAGGGGGCCATGGCCACATCGCTTTCCACTTTGCGTGCAGAACCCATCGTGCCGCGTCCGCGTCGTGGTGGCGCCGCGCCCAAACGCCGGGTGCGCCGGGTGCGGGTCAAACGCCCCGCGCGCGGGCTCGGCCTCTTCCGTCGAATGCTGACGAGCTTTGTTCCGAAGCGGGACATTCCGGGCGCGGATCGTGTCAAATCCTGGATTGAAACAGCGGCGCCCTATTGGGCGGCGCTAAAAGTCCGTCTAGATCGCTTTTGCGTGTTGACACAAAAATGGGCGCGTGATTCCCTCACGCCCATGAATGCAGTACGTGTTGCGCCAGGCCGCTGGATGAATGTCGTCCTCATGGCCATCGGCTTGGTTTTAATGATGTATTTTTCCTACCACGCCGTCGCGGGGAACCGGGGTTGGTTTGCGTTGGTGGATCTCGAGGCGCGTCGTGACGCGTTGACCCAGGAACTCGCCATCGTGCGGCGGGACCGGGAGCGGTTCGAGCGGCGGGTGGACCTGCTCGATCGGGGGCAGATCGATCCGGATCTGCTAGAGGAAAGCGCGCGCTCAACGCTGGGCTATGTGCAGCCGGGTGACCTGGTGATTTATCGGCGCGATTGATGTGCTTGTAAGAGCGCGGCGGGTCAAAGCGCGGCGGGATTGTGGTCCCGTCACTTGCGGCTGTTCAGCACGCCCGCCATGGCCAGGCCAAACAGGGCCACGACAATGGGCCCGGGAGCGAGATTGGCCCCATCCAACAGGCGCCAACCGCTATAGACGAGGAGCGCGCCGCTCATCAGAACCAGCACAACAATCGCCACATTGGTCCCGAGCCGACTGGGGGCGTCCGACATTTTATCCTCCGGTCTTGTTCCCGTTTGATCACCAGCACCCTAGCAGATCGCGCCGGGGCCCGGCAGAGGATCGCCCTCGGTTTGACCATGCAGAACGCAGGGTCAGCAAAGCGTGACCCCGCGTGCGCCTAAACCAATTGCTCTCGGCCGTGCCCCTTGTTAACCATCGCAAAGCGAAGCGGCGCTACGTATAGTGCCTCCACCGCGTCGTCACATCTTCAGGGCGAGGCTCGCTGGTCGCATGCACCGGTTCCTACGCCTTATGGGACGCCTCTCGTTCCAGGCCAGCCGATCTGGCCAAAGCCCTTGATGAGGTTTGGATGTCCAAGACTAGTACTGACGGGCTCCGGGCGGGCCTCGTGCTTGCCGCCAATAAAGGGGACAGCGGGGCCGCCAAGGATGCTCAGCTGCGCGCGTCGCGCGAAGAACTGCTCGGCTATTACCGCATGATGCTGTTGATCCGCCGCTTCGAAGAGCGGGCGGGCCAGATGTACGGCATGGGCCTCATCGGGGGCTTCTGCCACCTTTATATCGGCCAGGAAGCGGTCGTCACGGGCATGCAGGCCGTGATCGGCGAGGGGGATCAGGTGATCACGGGCTATCGTGATCATGGTCATATGCTCGCGTGTGGCATGGACCCCAAAGGCGTCATGGCGGAACTGACGGGCCGCGCCGATGGCTATTCCAAGGGCAAGGGCGGCTCCATGCACATGTTCAGCCGCGCCAAGAACTTCTATGGCGGCCATGGCATTGTGGGCGCGCAAGTGCCCATCGGCACAGGCCTCGCCTTCGCCAACCGCTACCGGGACACGGACCACATCTGCCTGACCTATTTCGGCGACGGCGCAGCGAACCAGGGCCAGGTGTTTGAATCATTCAACATGGCGGCGCTGTGGAAACTGCCCGTCGTTTATGTGATCGAAAATAATCAGTATGCCATGGGCACAAGCGTGGAGCGGGCCTCCTCGGAAACGCATCTGTGCCGGCGCGGCGCGAGCTTCAACATTCCCGGCGTCGAGGTGGACGGCATGAATGTGCTGGCCGTGCGCGACGCGGGGCTTGAGGCGGTGCGCCATGCCCGAGAGGGCCACGGCCCGGTCATTCTGGAAATGAAGACCTACCGCTATCGCGGTCACTCCATGTCTGACCCTGCCAAGTACCGCACCCGCGAAGAAGTTCAGGACGTGCGCGAGCATCACGACCCCATCGAGATCGTCCGCCAGCGCCTTTTGGCCGAGAGCTGGGCCCGGGAAGACGAACTCAAGGACATCGACAAGAACGTCAAGGCAACCGTGTCCGAAGCGGCGGACTTCGCCCAGTCCAGCCCGGAACCGGATCCGGCGGAACTGTATACGGATGTTCTGGTGGAAAGCTAAGGCGCGCCGAACGATGCTGCGCCGCTAAGGATCAGGTGACCCCATGCCCATCGAAGTGCTGATGCCCGCCCTGTCGCCGACCATGGAAGAGGGCACGCTGGCGCGCTGGCTCGTCAAGGAAGGCGATACGGTGTCCGCTGGTGATGTGATCGCGGAAATCGAGACTGACAAAGCCACCATGGAAGTGGAGGCGGTGGACGAGGGCACCGTCGGTAAGCTGCTTGTTGCCGAAGGCACGGAAAATGTACCGGTCAATACCGCGATCGCAGTGCTCTTGGATGATGGCGAGGACGCGGCCGCCATGACCGCGGCGGCGCAGCCAGCCAAGGCCAATGGCACGGCGCGCCCGCAGGCGGTCAATGACGAAGCAGACGAGGAAGACGACGACGAGCCCGTCGCCGCGCGCGTCTCCGCCGGGGCCCCGCCCAAGGCCCAGATTGCACCGGACCCGGATATTCCTGAAGGCACGCCCATGGTCTCCACCTCGGTGCGAGTGGCCTTGCGCGACGCCATGGCCGAAGAAATGCGCCGGGATGAGAGCGTCTTCGTCATGGGCGAGGAAGTGGCTCATTACGAAGGCGCCTACAAAGTGACGCAAGGCCTGCTCGCGGAGTTTGGCGAGCGCCGCGTGGTGGATACTCCAATTACGGAGCATGGCTTTGCGGGACTGGGCGTCGGCGCGGCATTCGCGCGGCTGCGGCCCATTGTCGAGTTCATGACGTTCAACTTCGCCATGCAGGCCATCGATCATCTCATCAACTCCGCCGCCAAGACGCTCTATATGGCGGGCGGGCAAATGGGTTGTCCCATCGTCTTCCGGGGTCCCAATGGCGCGGCCGCGCGGGTGGCGGCACAGCACAGTCAGGATTATTCCTCCTGGTATGCCCATGTACCGGGCCTGAAAGTCGTCGCGCCATGGAGCGCGGCCGACGCCAAGGGACTCTTGAAGGCCGCCATCCGCGATCCCAATCCGGTCGTGTTCTTGGAAAATGAAATCCTCTACGGCAAGAGCTTCGATGTGCCGGACATGGAGGACTTCGTGCTACCCATCGGCCGGGCCGCCATTGTCCGTGCAGGAAGCGATGTGACACTGGTTTCTCACAGCCGCGGCATGGACTACGCTATGGAGGCGGCCGATGCTCTCTCGGCGGAGGGGATCGCGGCGGAAGTGATCAATCTGCGCTCCTTGCGCCCGCTTGATATGGACACGGTGATTGCGTCGGTCGCTAAAACCAATCGCTGCGTCACCGTGGAGGAGGGCTGGCCCACCTGTGGCATCGGCGCGGAAATCGCCGCCGGCCTCATGGAGCATGCCTTTGATCATCTGGACGCGCCGGTGCTGCGCGTCGCCGCCAAGGACGTGCCGCTGCCCTATGCGGCTAATCTGGAAAAGCTGGCGCTGCCAAACACCGCCCTCGTGATCGAGGCGGCGCGGGCCGTCTGCTATCGCACCTGACGGGCTCGCTCACGCGAGATAGAGAGGATCTGCCTATGCCCATCCCCATTCTCATGCCCGCGCTCTCGCCCACCATGGAAGAGGGTATTCTCGCCAAATGGCTGGTGAAGGAAGGGGACACGGTGTCCTCCGGCGATGTGATTGCCGAAATCGAAACCGACAAGGCGACCATGGAAGTGGAGGCCGTGGACGAGGGGACGGTCGGCAAGCTCCTGGTGGCTGAAGGCACCGAAGGCGTGCCGGTGAACGCGCCTATCGCGGTGCTGCTAGAGGAGGGCGAGGACGCAGCCGCCCTGAACGGCTTTGATGCGGCGGCCGCACCGGCCCCCCAAACGCAGCCCGCCTCAGCGCCCGCCCCGCAGCCGCAAGCCGCGCCTCGGCCATCCGCATCGGCCGCTGCATCCGCACCGGCCCCAACACCGTCATCGGCACCGGTATCGGCGGCCCCGCGCCCGTCAGGGGGCCGGGTGACCGCCAGTCCTCTGGCGCGCCGGCTGGCGCAGCAGGCAGGCCTTGATTTGAGCGCCGTGTCCGGATCGGGACCCAATGGCCGGATCGTCAAAGCCGATGTGGACGCGGCCCTGCAAGGAGGCTCGCCCTCCGCCAGCGCGCCCGCCACAGCGACCCGCGCGCCCCTGCCCATGGGTGTGGCCGGTGAGACCCTGGAGATCCCGCTCAACAACATCCGCAAGACCGTCGCCAAACGCCTGACCGAGGCCAAGCGCGACGTGCCGCACTATTATCTCACGCTCGATTGCGAAATCGATGAGTTGCTCCGGGTGCGGAAGTCCTTGAACGACCGTGCGCCCCAGGGCGAGGGCGGCTATAAGATTTCCGTCAATGATTTCGTCATCCGCGCCTCGGCGCTGGCGCTGATGAAAGTGCCGGTGGTCAACAGCGCCTTTGCCGGCGACAAGCTGATTCAGCATGGCTCGGCCGATATCTCCATGGCGGTCGCGATGGAGGACGGTCTGATCACGCCCATCATTTTCAATGCTGAAAGCAAGGGCCTCGCGCAGATTTCGCGCGAGGCGAAAGACTTGGCGGAGCGGGCGCGGGCCAAGAAACTGAAGCTGGAAGAGTTCCAGGGGGGCAGCTTTTCCATCTCCAATCTCGGCATGTTCGGCATTCGCGAATTCACCGCCGTGATCAATCCGCCCCAGTCGGCGATCCTGGCCGTGGGGGCGGGTATCGAGAAGCCCGTGGTGAAGAACGGCAGCGTGAGCGTGGCCACGGTGATGACCGTGACGCTGTCCTGCGACCACCGGGTGCTGGATGGCGCGGCGGCGGCGCCCTGGCTCCAAGTTTTCAAGGGCTTTATCGAAGACCCGGCGACCATGTTGTTGTGATGGCCCGCGCGACCCGTGGCTGACCTGACTGTCTGATCCAGAGGAGACCCGCCATGGCGGATGCGGCGCAGTTCGACACCATCGTGATCGGTTCGGGCCCGGGAGGCTATGTGGCGGCGATCCGCTGCGCCCAGCTCGGCCAGAAAGTGGCCATTGTGGAGCGGGAGCATCTGGGCGGGATTTGCCTCAACTGGGGCTGTATCCCCACCAAGGCGCTGCTGCGCTCGGCGGAGATTTATCACCAGGTCCACCGCCTGGAGGAATACGGACTGTCAGCTAAGGGCATTTCCTTTGATCTGTCCAAAGTTGTCGCCCGCTCCCGCGCCGTCGCCAAGCGGCTGACGGACGGGGTGAAGTTCCTTATGAAGAAGAACAAGGTCCAGGTGCTGGATGGCGAGGGGCGGCTTGGCGGCACAGGCAAGGTCGTGGTCAAGCACGCCGACGGCGACAAGAGCTATGGGGCTAAGGCCATCATCCTTGCCACCGGCGCCCGGGCGCGCAGCCTGCCGGGACTTGAGCCCGATGGTGAGCGCATCTGGACCTACAAAGAAGCCATGGTGCCCAACACCATGCCGAAATCCTTGCTGGTGGTCGGCTCCGGCGCCATTGGGATCGAATTCGCCAGCTTCTTCCGCACGCTCGGTGCCGACGTGACCGTGGTCGAAGTCATGGACCGGGTCCTGCCGGTGGAGGACGAAGAGATCTCCACCTTTGCCCGCAAGGCCTTTGAAAAGCAGGGCATGACCATCCATACCGGCGCCAGCGTGGAAAGCCTGACAGCGACTCAGCAGGGCGTGACTGCCAAGCTCAAGACCAAAGACGGTAAGGCCCAGGATCTCCAGGTCGAGCGGGTGATCCTCGCCATTGGGATTGTGGGCAATACGGAGAATATTGGTCTGGAACAGGCGGGAATCAAAGTCGAGCGCGGCCATGTGGTGGTCAATGAGCGCTGCGAAACCGGTGTGCCTGGGGTCTATGCGATTGGCGATCTCGTCGCCGCGCCCTGGCTTGCGCACAAGGCCAGCCATGAGGGCGTCATGGTGGCCGAACTGATCGCTGGCCAGAAAGGTGTGCATCCGGTCGATGTGCGCAATATTCCGGGCTGCACCTATTGCAACCCGCAAGTGGCGAGCGTGGGTCTGACGGAAGCCAAGGCCAAGGAAGCGGGCTATACGGTCAAGGTGGGCCGTTTTCCCTTTATGGGCAACGGCAAGGCCATCGCCCTGGGCGAGCCCGAGGGCCTTGTCAAAACTGTGTTCGATGCCAAGACCGGCGAACTCCTCGGTGCCCATATGGTGGGGGCGGAAGTGACCGAGCTGATCCAGGGCTACACGGTCGCCAAAACCCTGGAGACCACGGAAGCCGAGCTGATGCACACGGTCTTTCCGCACCCGACGCTCTCGGAAATGATGCACGAAAGCGTGTTGGAGGCCTATGGCCGCGCCTTGCACATTTGAGCGTTACGCGTCCTGCAGCAGTCGTGCTGCATCCCGAGCGCAATAGGTCAGCACGCCGTCGGCGCCGGCGCGTTTGAAGGACAAGAGCGTCTCCATCATGGCCCGCTCCCCGTCGAGCCAGCCATTCTGGACCGCCGCCATCAACATCGCGTACTCGCCGGAGACGTGGTAGGCAAAGGTGGGGGCTCCGAAATGCGCCTTCACCCGACGGACGATGTCCAGATAGGGCAGGCCCGGCTTCACCATGACCATGTCTGCGCCTTCCGACAGATCGAGCGCCACTTCGCGCAGGGCTTCGTCCGTGTTCGCCGGGTCCATCTGATAAGTGCGCTTGTCGCCTGTCAGCGTCCCCGATGAGCCGACCGCGTCCCGGAACGGGCCGAAAAAGGCCGAGGCGTACTTGGCCGCATAGGCCATGATCTGCACGTCTTCCAGGCCTTCCGCCTCCAGCACTTTGCGGATGGTGCCCACGCGTCCGTCCATCATGTCGGAGGGCGCAATGATGTCACAGCCGGCCTTGGCCTGCACAAGCGCTTGGGCGCACAGCACCTCCACGGTCGCATCGTTCAAAATGCGTCCCTCTTCCAAAAGACCGTCATGGCCGTGGCTCGTATAGGGGTCGAGCGCCACATCGCACAGAATGCCCAGATCCGGGCAGGCGTCCTTTATGGCCCGCACGGCCCGGCACACGAGATTATCCGGGTTTAGGGCTTCCCGCCCCAACGGGTCCCGCAGGGCCGGGTCTGTGTAGGGAAAGAGCGCCACGACCGGCAGGCCCAGATCCTGCGCTTCGCGCGCGGCCGTCACGGCGCGGTCGATGCTCAAGCGCTCGACACCGGGCATGGAGGCGATGGGCTCAGCCCGGTTCACCCCATCCATGACGAAGAGTGGCCAGATGAGGTCGTCCACGCTCACCCGGTTTTCCGAAACGAGCCGGCGCACCCAGCCATGCGCGCGCAACCGCCGCATCCGAAGGGAAGGAAAGCGGCCGCTGGTCGTGTAGGTCATGGTCGTCGTCTGCCTCAGAATCCCCAACCGTCCGGATCGGCGATGGGCTCATACCGGTTAAGCGCACTCAGCCCCTTGGCGCAGCGCACGATGAGCCAGACCAGTGCCACGAATCCAGCCAGGACGCCAAGGCCGATCAGCACAAAGCCCATGGCCGGCGGGTTTTCCGGAAAGCCGCCACCATCGAACCCGTCTCCGGCAAAGGCGATGGTCAAACCGCCGCCGACAAACAAGGCCATGACGGTCACCCCGTAAAGGAGGGACAGCCAGAAGGTGGTAATCTGGTAGGCATAATGGCTATCGAGCCAGCTCCCGTCCCGGCGATAGTGCACGTAAGCCATGATCACGGCCACAAGCCCCAGGACCCCGATCACGATCTGTCCAAGCAGCAGCACGTAAGCGATGGTCGCTGTGGTGGTCTCCACGGGAACGGGGGGGCCTGACGGGGGCGACTGTGGTGGCGCCATGGCCTTAGAACCCCCAGCGGTCGGGATTGGCGATGGCTTCCTGCCGGTTCAACGCGCTCAGCCCGCTCACGCAGCGCACGATCAGCCAGATGAGGATGAACAGGCCCACCAGGACACCAATCCCCAGGGGGACGATGGCGACATCCGTGCCGCTACCATACCCGGAATAGAAGAGCACGAACGCCACGATGGAGTAGACGAGGCCAATCCAGAATGTGGAAATCTGGAAAGAATAGTGGCTGTCGAGCCAGCTGCCGTCCCGCTTAAAACTGACATAGGCGATGATGACACCGACAATCGACAGAAAATTGAAAACGATAGAGACCAGATAAAGGACATAAATCACCGAGGCCATCGTCGTACTGACCGGCTGGCCTTGATCGGAATAGCTGTTCATTGTGCGCTCCTCTGAAAATCTCAACGCCTGGGACTCTACCATGGTTCCTCGGCAGAGCGGCACGCCTCAGAGGCGAATTAGACGTCTCAATTTGTCAAAGGGCGCTTATCACTGCTCATCGCTCAGAAGCCAGCGCGCTCCGGGTCGACAATGGCTCGCTGATTGTGCAGAGCCCGGATCCCCCTCATGCAGCGCTCAGGCAGGACACTTTCGGGTTGCAGTCATCGACTTTCGTGGTTTAGCCGTCCCACCGCATGAAGCAGCGTTGGCGCGGGTCCATGATTTGGGCTTCCCTGGTGGCAATGCGCTGCTGCCAGGGAGCGTACTGGTCGCGTGGGACCTCTTGAAAGCCCATGCGGGCATAGAAAGGCCCGTTCCACGGCACGGAGCGGAAGGTGGAAAGCCAAACCGGCATCTGTCTGCGCGTGCGCGCCGTCTGGCAGACGGTCAGCACCAGAGCACGGCCCAGGCCTTTGCGGCCATGAGCGGGATGGACGGACAGCTCGGCCAAATAGAAATGACCCTCAACGATTTCGCAAAAAGCGAACCCGGCGAGGCTGCGCGTTTGGTCCTCACAAACCCAGAGCAGGCCATCGCGCGCGCCCGCTTCCAGGCACGCCACGGCGATGGTGCCGGCGGCGTCTGGATGGATGATGCCTAAGGGGGCGAACAACTCGCTCGCGGCCCGTTCGATGACCGGCAACAGCGCGCAGTCCCGCAGCTCACCGGTGCGCACGACATATCCTTGCGGCAAGGGCCGGCCATCGGGGGCGGAAACGGGCATTCGAGGTCTCCCAGCGCAGGATTTCCGGTCGCGTTGACACTCTCTCGGGCGTTCGCCTATCACCGCAGGGCGGCTCGGACAAGACGGGCGGTCGGGGGCAAGCCAGGGAGAGAACCATGGATTTTGAACTGAGCGAAGATCAGCGTGCGTTTCAGAAAACGGCCCAAGACTTCGCGGCCGAGCATCTGGCCCCCTTTGCCGCTGAGTGGGACGAACACGCGATCTTTCCGGTGGACACCATGCGCAAGGCGGCGGAGCTGGGCTTTGCCGGCATTTATGTGCGCGACGATGTGGGTGGGTCCGGGCTCGGGCGTCTCGACGCGGCGCTGATTTTTGAGGCGCTGTCGGCGGGCTGTGTATCAACGGCAGCGTTCATGTCCATCCACAATATGGCGTCCTGGATGATCGATCGTTTCGGGACGGAGGATCAGCGCACTCACTGGCTGCCGCGCCTTGCGACCATGGATCTGATTGCCAGCTATTGCCTGACCGAGCCGGGCTCGGGGTCCGATGCGGCGGCGCTGCGCACCAAAGCCGTGCGCGACGGCGACGATTACATCTTAAACGGCGCCAAGCAGTTCATCTCCGGCGCGGGCACTTCGGATGTTTATGTCACCATGGTGCGCACGGGTGGCGACGGGCCTGACGGCATTTCCTGCCTGGTCATTCCCATGGACACTCCCGGTCTAAGCTTTGGCAAGACGGAAAAGAAAATGGGCTGGAACAGTCAGCCCACGGCTCAGGTGATTTTCGAGAATGCCCGCGTGCCCGTGGCCAATCGTTTGGGAGCGGAAGGGGACGGTTTCAAGATCGCCATGCAGGGTCTTGATGGCGGGCGCATCAACATCGGTGCTTGTTCGCTTGGGCCGGCCGGCGCGGCCATCGAGGTGTCCAAGGCTTATCTGAAGGAGCGCCAGCAATTCGGCCGGCCCCTGAGCGCTTTCCAGGCGCTGCAATTCAAGATCGCTGATATGGCAACCGAGTTCGACGCCGCTCAGCTCATGATCTATCGCGCCGCCCATGCGCTGGATCACCGGTTGCCTAACACGACCATGAAATGCGCCATGGCCAAACGTTTCGCCACGGATGCGGGTTTTCGGGTGGTCAACGACGCGCTCCAGCTTCATGGCGGTTACGGCTACCTGAAGGATTATCCGTTGGAGCGCTGGGTGCGCGACTTGCGGGTGCACCAGATCCTGGAAGGCACCAACGAAATCATGCGCGTGATCATCGCGCGCGACATGTTCCGGCAATAGGATCTGTTCATGACCGATACGGACGAAATTCTGTTCGAAACACGCGGGCGCGTGGGCCTTGTCACGCTCAATCGCCCCAAGGCGCTCAATGCGTTGACCTTGACCATGGTCACGGCCCTGCGCGCGCACCTATCCGCCTGGGCAGATGATGACGCGGTGGCGGCAATCGTTATTCAGGGCGCCGGTGAAAAGGGGTTTTGCGCTGGCGGTGACATTCGCGCCTTGGCGGACTCAAGCCGTGATGGCACCTCTTACGCCACGGATTTCTTTGCCGAGGAATACCGCACCAATCTGGCGGTGGGCACCTATCCCAAGCCCTATGTGGCGATCCTGGACGGGATCACCATGGGCGGTGGTGTAGGGCTGTCCGTGCACGCCCCGTTCCGGGTGCTGACGCCGCGCACGGTCTTTGCAATGCCGGAAACAGGGATCGGCCTCATCCCGGATGTGGGGGGCAGCCACATTCTGCCGCGCCTGCCGGGCAAGCTCGGCATGTATCTGGGATTGACGGGGGCACGGCTGAAAGCAGCGGATTCGCTTTATGCTGGCGTCGGGACGCATTACGTGACCGACGACACAGTGGGCAGCGTGGTGAACGCGCTGATCGGCGCTGATTTCGGGCCCCGGCCGTTCGACACGGTGGACGAGATCCTGCGCGCCCATGCCTCCGACCCGGGCGAGGCACCCTTGGCGGCCAACCGCGCCGCCATCGACAAGCATTTTGTCGGTGAAACGGTGGAAGCGATCCAAACCAATCTTCAGCATGATGAAGACCATTTCTGCGCCGAGCAGTGCACCGCCATTGCCTCCAAATCGCCCACGTCGTTGAAGCTGACGCATCGGCTGATCCGGGAGGGGGCGGTGCACGATCTTGCCGGCTGCCTGCGCCAGGAGTTCCGCGTTGTGAGCCACATCATGAATGGTCATGATTTCGGGGAAGGCGTGCGCGCGGTGATCGTCGACAAGGATAACAAGCCGCGCTGGTCGCCAGAGACGCTGGAAGCGGTAACCCCGGCCATGGTCAACGGGTATTTCGCCGACCTGGGCGACAAGGAACTGCGCTTTGACAGCGTCTGAGTGCCGCCCATAAAAACGCATACGGAGGAACCGGTCATGGCGACTATCGGCTTTATCGGGCTTGGCAATATGGGCCTGCCCATGGCGCGCAATCTGCTGGCTGCTGGCCATGCGCTCCAGGTTTTCGATCTGGCGGAACCGGCGCTGGCGGCCGCGCGCGAGGCGGGCGCGAAAGTGGCCCAAAGCGCCGGCGCGGCGGCTGCGGCATCGGACATCGTGGTCTCCATGCTGCCGGCGGGGGCCCATGTGCGCGGCGTTTATCTGGCGGCAGATGGTATCTTGGCCTGCGCCAAGCCCGGCACGCTGCTCATCGACTGCTCCACCATCGATGTGGACACCGCGCGGGCCGTGATCAGCGCGGCGGAGGATCATGGCTTGGCCATGGTGGACGCACCGGTCTCCGGCGGGGTGATGGCGGCTGAGGCGGGCACCCTCACCTTCATGGTGGGCGGCAGCGATGAGGCCTTCGCAGCCGCCAAACCCGTGCTGGCGGGCATGGGCCGTAACATTTTCCATGCGGGGGCGCCCGGAACGGGGCAGGCGGCCAAGATCTGCAACAACATGCTGCTCGCGATCTCCATGATCGGCACGGCCGAGGCTTTCGTGCTCGCAGAAAAGCTGGGGCTCGACTGGCAGCGCCTGTTCGACATTGCCTCCACCGCCTCAGGACAGTGCTGGTCGCTCACCACCTATTGCCCGGTGCCGGGGCCCGTGCCCGGCTCGCCGGCCAATCGCGACTATACGCCCGGCTTTTCCGCCGCGATGATGCTGAAAGACCTAAAACTCGCCCAGGGCGCGGCCCAGACGGCCGGGGCCGCCACCCCGCTCGGGGCCCAGGCGGCGACGCTCTATGCGCTCTTCTCCGCGGCGGGCCATGACGGCGAGGACTTTTCCGGTATCATCAACATGCTGCGGGGGGCGCGCATCGGAGAAGGCTGAGCGGAACGGGGCATGGCAAGACAGGGGTTGCGACACAGACTCATAGAGGGCGCAGGGATCTTCGTCCTCTGCCTCCTTGTGCTGATCGGCCTGCCGGCCGTGGCCGAGACGCTCCAGACCCGTGCGCTCAAAGCGGCTTTAGAAGCGCAAGGCGCGCGCGTTGGCATGATCTCCACCGAAGCGGGGCGCGTGCGCCTTGAGGCGCTGTCCTGGGACGGCGCGCGCGGCGGGCGCTTCTCGGTGCGCGAACTCCTCATCGAAGAGCCGGACGCGGCTGCGTTCGAACGCGGCAGCGGCCTCATTGCGGCGTCTTTGCGGGCTTCGGGCGTGATGCTGGAGACCCGGGACGGGCGCCGGCTCACCGCCGATGGGCTCAGTCTTGCCGACCCGCGCCTGGGCGAGGCGCGCTTGCGGTTCACGGATATGCAGGCAGCCCATGTGACCCTGAGCTGGACGCCCGGAGCGCCCGTTAAGGCGGCTGCTCTGGATATGGAGCGCGGCGCCCTTGATCTCACGCGCGCCTTTGCGCCGGCGCTGCTCCTGCCCCTTGACGCCACTGCTCCGGGGGCGGTCTCGGCGTCCGGATTGCGCATTCCGGCGGCGGCGTTCGGCGCGCTGGAGGATGGGGAGGAGGCCTCTTTGCTCGCGACCTGGCTCGTTGCGCTCGGCTATCCGGTTGTCACCGGAGCGGCCACGCTCAGCGTCGACCCTTTGGGCGAGAACGGTCATGAAGTGGCTCTCACCGCGCAAGGGGACGCTATGGGCACCGTGTCCGTCCGTGCGGGCCTTGAGGATCTGGGTGCGGAAGGCTGGCTGCCGGTGTCCGGCGCGCGCGCCTGGACGCTGGCGCCTGAAACCCGTCTCACCACATTCGTGCTTGATTATGAAGACGCCTCGGCCGTTCCCCGTCTGTTGAGCGTTCTGGCGCGTCAGCAGCAGACCGACCCTGACGCTGTTGCAACGCGCTTGGCGCTCGGTGCCGCGTTGCTGACGGCGGCGACCGGCCCGGACGGGGCCGCCAGGCTTGAACCGGTCAGTGCCGCCTTCAGCCGCTTTGTTCAGGCGCCGGGCCGGTTCTTCCTGTCGGCGGAGGCGCTCGCGCCCGTGCCCGCACGCGAGGCCGCCTCGCTTCAAGTCCTCACGCCCGAGATCCTGCGCCGGCTGCGCCTTGAGGCGCGGGCCACTCCGCGGGCGGACGGACCGCTCAGTCCTCCGGCCGAGTGAACTTTGAGTCAAGATCGGACACCGGCTGGAACTCGGGGCGGTGAGCCTCGTGCTGAAGGGCTTCCACGCGTTCTCCATAAAGGCGTGTCGCCGGGCTCGCGGTGATGCCATGCAGGATCACGCTGAGCGCCACGGTGATGGAAACAATGGCCAGGATCTCGTTCTCGACCAGCAGGTCCGCTTCACTGACCACCACCAGCGCAAACAGGATTGACGCCAGGCCGCGGGGCCCGAACCAGCCCAGGAAAAACACCGTCTTCCAGCTCAGGCCCGTGCCGATTAGGCTCAGGCCCACCGGCACCATGCGCCCCACGGTCAGGCTTAGAGCGGCATAGAGAAGGATATCCCACCCGAAGGCCTCGATCGCCGGCGGCAGCATCAGCGCACCGAAAATCAAGAAGGTCAGCAGAGAGAGCAACTGCCCCTCCGCCTCGCCGAACTTGATCAGACTGCCACAGCGTCCGCGCGCCACACCGCCCAAAGTCAGACCCGCCACAAAGGCCGCGATGAACCCGTTCCCGCCCAGCAGTTCCGACACCGCAAAGGCGACAATGGCGAGCCCCACGGCGCTGAGATCCAGGAAGCTTTCGGTCATCCACTCCTGCGCCGCGCAGTAATCCACCGCGCGCCCGCCAATGCCTCCCGCCAGGACGCCGACGACCGCACCGATCACCACCTGGATGCCACCGAACAAAACCCAGTCAAGGACGAAGTCGCCGGGCCCGTCATGCATGTTCGTGGCACAGGCCAGAAAGAACAGCACGATGGGCAGTGCCAGCCCGTCATTGAGCCCGCTTTCTGCATTCAAGGTTTGGCGAATGCGCTGGGGGACCCGCGGCTCGGAGACGACCGCCTGGCCCAGGGCCGCATCCGTCGGCGCCAGCAGCGCCGCGAGCAAGGCCGCCTCCCAGATGGAAAAGCCAGGGAAGATCAGCACCGCCGCCACCGCTCCGAACGCAACAGCCAGCGGCAGGCCAACACTCAGCATACGCAGAGGCAGGGTATGTTCGCGCCACAAGCTGCGCAGGTCGATGCGGGCGGCATCGGTGAACAGGATCAGCGCCAGGGTGATCTCGGTGATCAGCTGTAGCGCATGGTTTTCCAGTTCCAGATGCAGAAGGCCCAGGCCCGCCTCGCCGGCGATCAGGCCTAGAGCCACGAAAGCCAGCGGCGCGCTGACGCTGCGTTGTTGCAGGCTGCGCGAAAACAGGCCGTAGACCAGCAGCGCTCCCGCCACCAGCGCAAAGCTGAGTGTTTCCATGGTTTTTTGTCCCCTCTGCCAGAACCCGTGTCCGAGTGCCGCAGGCCCATCGCCTGCTGAGTGCCAGTGCACGGCTTCACCGTCCACTCACAATGCTGTGGCGTTGGGACGCTCGTGTTGGCGTCAGGCCGATACGTCCAGCGCCCGGTCCACAATGGCGCGCGCATGGGTCCCGTCCTGAAGCGGGCCGTAGGCGAGGGTGCCTCCAGGGCCGAGCCGCTCGCGGCAGAAGGCGCTCGACACGAGCCCCGGGGCATGGCGCAAGAGCAGGCTCGCCTGCAGCAGAAGCGCCAGACGCTCCGTCAGCCGCCGGGCCGCGCTTTCCTGGACCGCCTCGGGCCGCAGCATGTCCTTCAACGCCCGCAGCGCCGCATCATAATGCGCGTCCGTCCCCGCCACCGCCTCCAGCTCCTCCAGCACCACCGCGACACTGTCCGCGTGCCGGCCCATCGCCCGCAGCACATCAAGGCAAATCACATTGCCCGAGCCTTCCCAGATACTGTTCAACGGGGCCTGGCGATAGAGCCGGGGCAGGATCGACTCCTCCACGTAACCGGCACCCCCATGGCACTCCATGGCCTCATAGACAAAGCCCGTGACCCGCTTGTTGATCCAGTATTTCGCCACCGGTGTCGCGAGGCGCGCGAACGCGGCCTCGCGCTCGTCCGTCCCCTGCGCATCAAAGGACTGGGCGATGCGCATCATCAGCGCCGTGGCTGCCTCGGACTCCAGCGCCAGATCCGCCAGCACGCCTTGCATCAAAGGTTGATCGATCAGCCGTTTTTGAAAGGCGCTGCGATGGGCGGTGTGCCAGATGGCATGGGCCAGCGCATGGCGCATATAGGCGGTTGGTCCCATGATCGTATCAAGCCGCGTGTGCTGAACCATTTCCATAATGACTCTCAGCCCACGGCCTTCCTCGCCCAACAGCACCCCATAAGCGCCGTGATATTCGATCTCGCTGGAGGCATTGGCCCGGTCGCCAAGCTTGTCCTTCAGGCGCATGATCTGAAAGCCCGCATTGCGCGTGCCATCCGGCTGCCAGCGCGGAACGAGAAAACAAGAGAGCCCGCCATCCGCATAGGCCAGGGTTAGGAACGCGTCGCACATGGGCGCCGAGCAGAACCATTTGTGCCCGGTCAGCCGATAAGCCGCCCCCGGTCCCGCTGTCCCCTCGGGCTCGGCGCGGGTGGTGTTGGCGCGCACATCCGAGCCGCCCTGCTTTTCGGTCATGGCCATGCCGATGGTCACGCCGCGCTTGTCGGGTGCCGGACGCGAGGCCGCGTCATAGGCGCCGCTGGTGACCAGCGGTTCCCACTGGGCGGCCACCTCGGGCTGGTGGCGCAGCGCGGGCACGGCCGCGTAGGTCATGGTGAACGGACAGCACACGCCCGGCTCGATCATGCCCATCATGTGTTCCAGCACCACATGGGCCACATGACCGGCACGCGGCGCGGTCCAGGCGATGGACGGGATCGCATGGCTGATCCCAAGATCCATGAGTGCGTGATAGGCGGGATGGAACTCCACCTCGTCCACCCGATGGCCGAAGCGGTCGAAGCCGCGCAAGGTCGGGGCGTGCCGGTTCGCCAGCGTGGCCCATTCCTGCACCTCCGCCGAGCCCACCCGCGCGCCAAAGGCCCGAAAGCGCTCCGTATGGTCCTGCGCGCCTGTCCACGCCACCGCCTCGCACAGCGGCCGGTTCAGGTCGTAGAGGTTCACATCGTCAAAGGGCGGGGGCTGGTTCGTGACGGCATGGGTCGCCAGCTCGGCTGTCGGCTTCACATAGGCCATGGGGATCCTCCAAACGGCTTAGTGTTTGGCCTGGGCGCGGCGCGCCTGGGTCACTGCCACATGATAAAGCGCAATGGCGGCTGCGTTCGAGACATTGAGGCTGCTAATGGGGCCGGCGGTGGGCAAATGCACCAGCCGGTCGCAGGCGCTGCGGGTGAGGGCGCGCAGCCCCTTGCCTTCGGCCCCTAGCGCCAGCGCAATCGGCGCCGCATCGGCATAGGCTGTCAGCGGCTCCGCGCCTTCCTCGGCCAGGCCGACAATGCGGTAGCCGCCTTCTTTCAGCGCCTCAATGGCGCGGGCGAGGTTTTGCGTGCGCACATAGGGCACATGCTCCACCGCGCCAGTCGCGGCCTTGGCAAGGGCTCCGGTCACCGGCGGGGCATGGCGCTGGGTTGTGACCACGGCCCGCCCGCCCAACGCCGCTGTCGAGCGCAGCACGGCCCCCACATTTTGCGGGTCCGTCACCTGGTCGAGCAGCACCACCGGTCGCCCTGGATCCGCGGGAAAGACCGCGTCCTCCAGGTCCGGCTCCGGCAGATGCGCGGTCAACAGCGCCAATCCCTGGTGCACCGCGCCCGGCGGCACCAGTGCCCCGACGGCGTCCGGATCGAGGATCTCCGGTTTCAAGGTCGGGTTTAGGTCTTCCAGCTGGCGGGCCGCATTGCGGCTTGCCACCAGCCGGGTCTTCTCCCGCGCCGGATTCCCCAGTGCCGCTTCCACCGCATGAATGCCGTACAGCCACAGGCCCTCCTCGGGCGGCTTGTAGGTCGGGCGGGCAGGGGCTTTCGGCTTGGGCGCCGTTTTGGCCCGCGCCGGCCGCGCGCCCTTTCGGGCAGGCCCTTTGGGCCGGCGGGGGGCCTGGTCGCGCGGGCGGCTCGGGCCGCGATTATCTGCTCCATCACTCATGCACACCGGTTTAGGCGCGTCGCTCGCCCTTGTCACCCGGACCGTCGCCTCCCGGTCGCGGCGCAAGCAGGCTCAACTCTTGACAGAGCCCCCCCAAGCGCCTTAATCCACCCTCTCTTTCGGCCAGTCCTCAGACGGGCCCGGCGACCCTGTGGAGGGGTGGCAGAGCGGTTAAATGCGCCGGACTGTAAATCCGGTCCCTTTGGGTACGCTGGTTCGAATCCAGCCCCCTCCACCATCTTTTTGATCTCACGCCAACTCGCTTCGCTCGCGGCTCCGATGGGGCGGGCTGACCGCCCGGCGCGTAGTCGCGCTTGCGAACCCTTCGGGTTCGATGGGTTCGACCTTTCTCCCTCCAGCTCCACCACCTCAGCGCCTTAGAGCATCCGTCCCCAGATCCCCGAGAAATCCTTGCGGTTCTTTCGTTGAAGCCTAAGCGCGGCTGACTGGCTCGCACGGGATCAAGCGGGCGTTGGTGGCCTGGTCATCGAGGATGCCTCGCCGGGAAGCCGTGCTAAGACACCGCTCTACCAGGAGAGGCACATGGCAGGTGCGTGACGATGACAGCGGTTTTTGTGAGCTACACCCAGAGAGACCGAGCGCGGGTGGCGAACATCATTGAAGCCCTGAAAGAGGAGGGCCTCACTGTCGATTGGGATCAGGAGTTTGATCCCGGCAGCCGGATTGATCGGGCGGTGACGGCGCGCCTGACGGCCGCTGGCGCTGTCCTGGTGCTTTGGTCGCCCGATGCGGTGGATAGCGATTGGGTGATGGGCGAGGCCGATCTGGCGCGCCAGGCGAACACGCTCGTCCCGGCCCTGCTGGCGCCAACCGATCTCCCGCCGCCCTTCCGTCCTTATCTGGCCACAGACCTGACCCTGTGGAAGGGCAACCGGGCCGATCCCGGCTGGCGCCGCCTCGTGGAGACCTTACTGGTGCGAACCGGCACGACCTTCGCCCAGGATCCCGAGGCGGACCGTCTCGTGCAACGCCTGAGTCAGCAGATCGCCCGGTTTGCCGAGCGTGCCGAGGCCATCGCGCCGACAATCAATGATGAAGACCTCCAGGAAAATGTGCGGCACATGCCCGGTGCGCTCAGGGCTCGCACGCAGGCGCTGAAAGATCAGGGCCCCTATGGTCTGTTCGAGGTGGTGCGGGCCTTTGACGTCTTTCGGTCCGACCTGCGAGACCATCACCCATGGCTCGATGCTCAGTTCGAGCAGGATCTATTTGCCGATCTGAATGGGTTGTTGACCGGGTTCCTGGATCAATGCGGCGCCCATCCGGTGATGCCGGATGGCTGTGTCAAAGTGGACGGCGCGGCGGTCAAGGACTTGCGGCGGGCGCTGCGCGCGGCGATCGCAAAGGCGCAGGATCTCCTCACAACCCATCCTCTGTTCGCGGAGCAAGGTGCACGGCAAGCGTTGGAAGCGGATCTTGATGTGCTCAAGACCTGGATGCTCCAGTCCCGGATTGATGTGCGCGTCGTCGAACAGATCGCAAAGCGGCTTGCGCGGGTGGACGTTGCCCCCTTGCCGCGGATCGCCACTCTGTCCCGCGCCGTCTTTGGGACCATGGCCGCGATCCTGCCGGACTATGCCGTATTCGTAGATCGTCTTGACCTGGAGCGCGACCTGTTCGGGCCGGAAATGGTGCTGATCCCGGCCGGGACCTTCCTGATGGGCTCACCGGAGGACGAAGAGAGGCTATATGACGAGGAAGGCCCGCAGCATGAGGTGACGATCTCCGCTCGCTTTGCCCTGGCGCGTTATCCGGTGACCTTTGAGCACTATGACGTGTTCTGCCGGGAGACCGGGCGGGATCTGCCGGGTGGTAAGAACTGGGGGCGGGGCCGCCAGCCGGTGATCGATGTCGATTGGGATGACGCCCGCGCCTATTGCGATTGGGTATCGGAGCAGTCAGGCCGGCCCTATGGTCTGCCCACGGAAGCGCAATGGGAATATGCCTGCCGGGCGGGGACGCAGACGGCCCGCTATGGGCCGCTGGACGACGTGGCCTGGTACGGGGAAAACAGTGGCGGACAGACACAGCCGGTGGGCCAGAAGACGCCCAATGCCTGGGGCCTGTACGACATGTTGGGCAACGTGTACGAATGGTGCGACGACGCTGGCTTTATGGACAATCCCTATACGGCCACGCCAAAAACCGACCCGGCTGGCCCTCAGGACAGCGACTTTCGGGCGCTGCGCGGCGTGTCCTGGTACGACGACGCCCGCAACGTCCGCGCGGCCTGTCGCGGTCGGCTCGCTCAAGACAGTCGCGGCAACTACATTGGCTTCCGCTGTGCCCGAGTTCGGCTGTGAGCTCAGGCCGGAGCGGGCGGCGGCGCCTTATCGGCGCCAGCGATGATGAGGCGTGAGACCGTCCACCGATCATCTCCACACGGTTCATC
>CAZVEE010000062.1:0-20523 GCA_964625525.1 uncultured Alphaproteobacteria bacterium
TGGACGCGCGGCCCTTTTTGATTGTGCAGCCGGTTTGATTGTGCAGCCGGTTTGAGTGTGCAGCCGGTTTGAGTGTGCAGCCGGTTTGAGTGTGCAGCCGGTTTGAGTGTGCAGACTGGTGGTTGATCGACGGCCCACCGGGTTCCGGACTGATCGCGAAAGGCCCCTCAAACTGACACGGTCATAAGGGGTCTGAGATGGGCAGAAGCCCGTCATTGACTTAGGATTGGTCCCGCGGATTGGCCCTGCTGCGGAGACCTCGAGTTACAGGCTGATCCTTAGGCCATGGGCCATGGCCGCGGAATGCGGCTGAGAACAAGGCGGATACGGCGTCACATGGTTACGGATTTCGGCACATCCCTCTTGCAGTCGGCGACGCGTCTTGTCGCGCGGGTGCCAGCGGCCGGTGTCGCGGGTGTTGTAGAGACCGGCCTCGTTCTGGTGCTCGCCTTTCTCGCCGCTCAGGTGTTTTGGACATTCAGCGCGCCGGCGTCAGTGGGGCCGGCGGGAGCGCCCGCGTCGACCGTGACCGCGTCGGTTGAGCAAACGCCGCGCATCGGGGTGCTGCGCTATGACCCGTTCCATCGGGACGCGGAACCGGTCGCGGAAAAGGTGAAAGCGGACCTGACCCAAACGGCGCCCGAGACGGCTCTAGATTTGAAACTTTACGGAGTTCGGGCGCTGGCGGATGCGGAAGCGGGCAGCGCGATCATCCGCACCCCGGACCACACCCAGGGAGCCTATGCGGTGGGGATGACCATCCTGGATGGGGTTGCCCTGGCCGGTGTGTTCCCGGACCGGGTGGTGCTTTCACGCAATGGGGTGATGGAGAGCCTTTTTCTCGACGATGAGGCGCGCGCTGCGGCGGCGGCCGGTCGCTCCGCGGATAGCCCAGTCGACCCTGCGGCGCAGGCCAGGGCCGATGAACTCGTGGCGCGGCGCCGGGAGGCCTTTCTCGCCGCGTCGTCGCGGCCGCGTGTTGAAACGGCGGAACAGACCCGCGACGCCGAAGCCGTTATGGCCAGCGTTTCCGCGAATCTGGATGACGCACCGGCCCTGCTGCGCTCCCTTGGGCTTAAGCCCAGAGTGGTTCAAGGACGGATGGTTGGGATGTATCTTGAGCCGTCCGGGAATGATACACTGCTTCAACAGATGGGACTGCAGCGGGGGGATGTCCTGCTTGAGGTCAATAGCGTGAAGCTGACGGGGCCCGATCGGGTCATGGCAGTGCGCAATGTCCTTGAGACGGCAGACACTTTGTATCTCCTGATTGATCGTGACGGATCGGACGAAGAAGTTCGAGTGGACTTGGCGGGACTGAGGCCGTGATGACACGCGCTATGGCTCGTGACGGCGGGTCGGTTCGGGCAGATGACACTGGTCCGGGGGCCAATCATACTGGCGCAGGGGCCAATCATACTGGCGCAGGGGCCAATGATACTGGCCTCGAGGCTAGGGGCACCGTAAGTGGGGAACGCATGACGGGGATTGGCATGGGACGTTCGGGACCGGCCCGCTCATCGCTGCCGGCACTGGCGCGGCGCCTGCGTTCGGCAGCAGCCTCAGCCTGTTTGGGTGTGGCTGTGGCCGTGAGCACCGTCGTCGCGGCCCCGGTCACTGGGGTGACCCCGGCCTATGCGACCGAACAGACACTTAATTACCGTGACGCCGATATCCGGGCGTTCATCGACGATGTGGCGATGCTGACCAACAGCACTTTCATCGTGGACCCGCGCGTTAAAGGCCAAGTGACGGTGATATCCCGCACCGCCATGGAGCGGGACGACATTTTCGACGTGTTCCTGGCGACATTGCGGGTGAACGGCTTTGCCGTGACGTCCATGCCGAATGGCGCCTACAAGATCCTGCCCAGCACGGCGGCGGTCCAGGATGCGGCGCTCAGCCAGCATGCGGGTGAGAGCGATCGCTTTGTCACGGAAGTGTTCAAGCTGAACCATGTGGACGGCACGGCCGCCGTGGACATGTTGAAGCCGCTGGTGAATTCGGATGGCCGCGTGGTGTCGAACCGCGGCAGTGATTTCGTGGTGGTCGTGGACTACGCCTCCAATATGGCCCGCATCCGCCAGGTGATTCAGGACATCGACCGCGACTTGTCGGTATTACGGGCGCTGCCGCTGGATAATACGCCGGCGGAGGAAATGAAGCGCATCATCGAGTCTCTGCATGGTGGGCGCGACGATAATATGCGCAAAGCCGCTGTCACGGCTGTGGCGGTGCCTGGCACGAACACGCTGGTGCTGCGGGGAGACAATGCGGCGGTGACGCGCATGGCCGCTTTTGTCACGGAACTCGACAGCACCAATCGCGGGCGTGATCGCGGGGTTGAGGTCATGACCCTGCAGTATCACGAAGCGGAAGATCTGGTGCCGTTGCTGCAAAGTGTCAGCGCGTCGATCGTCAAGGCGGAAACGGCGGAAGGGCAGACCACCACCGCGGCGCCGGACGCGACAGTGCATATCGGGTTTCACAAGGAAACCAACTCCCTGGTGGTCAATGCGGATGCGGATATGCGCCGGGAACTACGCGCCGTGATCCAGCAAATCGACCAGCCGCGCCGCCAAGTGCTCGTGGAAGCGATCATTGTGGAAGTGTCGGACCAGGCCGCCAAGGAACTGGGCCTGCAATATGTGCTCTCCGGCGATGGTAGTGACAGCAAGGTGCCGTTCACCGCGACGAGCTTCTCCAACTCTGCTCCGAATATTCTCGCCGCCACCGGCGCGCTCATTGCGACCAATGAAGCGGATGGCGAGGACAGCGATGTGCTGACCCAGCTGCAGCAGGCGGCCGTCGACTCGCTTCTGGGCGCGTCCGGATTTTTGGGTGGGTTTGGCGGACAGTTCAGCGACGGCACGATTTTTGGCGTGATCCTGAATGCTCTGCAGTCGGATACGAACTCCAATGTGCTGGCGACGCCCTCGCTAATGACCCTCGACAATGAGGAGGCGTCGCTGATCGTGGGCCAGGAGATCCCCATCACTACAGGCGAAGTGCTGGGGCAGAATTTCGAGAATCCGTTCCGGACCGTGGAGCGCCAGAATGTGGGGATCGAGCTGGAAGTGACGCCGCAGATCACCGATGGCGGACCCATCGGCCCCAATGGCGAGCGGCGCCCGGCGATCAAGATGGAAATTCGCCAGGAGGCCTCCAGTATTCTGGGTCCGGTGACCCAGTCATCGTCGGATCTGATCCTGAACAAGCGGGAACTGCAGACCAATGTGGTCGTCGAGAACGGTGAGGTGATCGTGCTTGGCGGCCTTATCGAGGACAATGAGCAGATCTCCGTGGAGGCGATCCCGCTTCTGGGCGATATACCGGTGATCGGGCGGTTGTTCCGCAGCGAGGCGAAGTCGCGCACCAAAACCAATCTGATGGTGTTCCTGCGCCCCACGATCGTCAGTGACCGGAGCGAGCGCGATGCGGCAACGGCACAGCGCTATGACTATATCCGGGTCCAGCAAGAAGTGTTTGGCGCCGGCAGTGAGACCACGCTCGATTATTTCACCACCAATGTGCTGAACGGCGAGATCCCCGGATCCGGGGCGGCTCCGTCCGGCCCGTAACGCGCCGGCGGCCGCGGCGATCCGGGAGCGTCATGCAGGGCAAATTCGATCCGGTCTTCAATTACAGCTTTGCCAAGGACCACGGGGTTGTGCTCGTGGAACGGGGCGAAAAGCCTATTGTGGGCCTGCGGGAAGGTGCGAAAACCACAGCGCTTCTGGAAGCGCGCCGGGTGCTTGGCAAAAGCTTCGCAGTGGAGCGGCTGACCAGTTCGGCCTTTGAAAAGCGTCTGTCGGAAAACTATGCGGTGGATGGCTTTGCGTCGGCCGAGATCGAAGATGATCTGGGCGGCGGCGATGACCTGTCGAGCCTGATCGAGGATATGCCCAAGACGGCGGATCTTCTCGATACGGATGACGATGCGCCCATCATTCGCCTGATCAATGGGCTGATCGCAGAAGCGGTAAAGTTTCGCGCCTCCGACATCCATGTGGAGCCTTTCGAAACGCGTCTGTCCATCCGTTTGCGGATCGATGGGGTGTTGCAGGAAATCCTGTCGCTATCCTCCAAACTGTCGCCGCTGCTGGTGTCGCGTATCAAAGTGATGGCGCGCCTCGACATTGCGGAGAAACGGGTGCCGCAGGACGGGCGCATGTCGCTCTCCATCGGTGGCAAGACCTTGGACATTCGTGTCTCCACCCTGCCGGCGCGCCATGGCGAGCGGGTGGTGATGCGTCTTTTGGACAAGGATCAATCCCATTTCGATATTGCTCAGCTGGGCCTTGGTGAGCGCACGGGCGATAGTCTGCGCCAGGCACTGGCCGAACCCAACGGCATCATCTTGGTCACCGGACCCACGGGCTCGGGGAAAACGACCACGCT
This sequence comes from uncultured Alphaproteobacteria bacterium, assembly GCA_964625525.1. Lineage (GTDB taxonomy): Bacteria > Pseudomonadota > Alphaproteobacteria > JAJFIK01 > JAJFIK01 > CAZVEE01. Next base: position 4,402 of record CAZVEE010000062.1, read on the forward strand.
CTATGCCAGTCTCAGCCTCTTGAACGATCAGACCCGGAACATTCTCACTGTGGAAGATCCGGTGGAGTATGCGCTCGAAGGCGTCGGCCAGACCCAGGTGAACGCGAAAGTCGGGATGACGTTTGCGGCTGGCCTGCGCGCTATTCTGCGTCAGGATCCGGACGTCGTGATGGTGGGCGAGATTCGCGACGTGGAAACGGCGCAGATCGCCGTGCAGGCCTCGCTCACGGGCCACCTGGTGCTTTCCACGGTACACACGAATGATGCGGTCAGCGCCATCACGCGCTTGCGTGATATGGGGATTGAGCCGTTCCTGCTCGCCTCTACCGTCAAGGCCATCGTGGCACAGCGCCTGGTGCGCCGGCTGTGCAGCCATTGCAAGGCGCCGGCGGAGATCACCGAGATCGAGCGGGCTCTGCTTGGCTTGGACGCGGATGCTCCGGCGACGATCTATCGTCCCAATGGATGCCCGGCCTGTAAACATACGGGCTATGACGGGCGGCTTGGTCTTTATGAGCTGGTGCGGGTGGATGACACGTTGCGGCGGCTGATCCATGACGATGCGCGCGAGGCGGATATGGCCGCCCATGCCTTCCGCGAGGCGGATACGCTGACCCAGGCGGGCCTGCGCCATGTGCTGGCTGGGGTGACTTCGCTGGAAGAAGTGATGCGCGTGTGCCGCCACGACGGAGACGCGCATGGCGGCCTTTGAGTATGAGGCGCTCGACCCTACGGGCAAACGCGTCAAAGGGGTGATTTCAGCGGATAGTCCGCGCCTGGCGCGCCGGGACCTGCGCGCCAAGAAACTTGTCCCCCTGACCCTTGCCCAGGCCGCGCGCAGCCAGCGTGCGAGCGCGGATGCTAACGCCAAGTGGTGGGATCAGCTGCCGATCCTGCGCCCGTCCGTGGGGTCGCGGGATCTGTCGCTGGTGACCCGGCAGCTGGCAACCCTGGTGAATGCGTCGGCCCCGGTGGAAGAAGCGTTGCAAGCCATCGCTTTGCAAGCGGAGAAACCGGGCGTGCGCACCACGCTGTTATCCGTGCGCGCGGGCGTGACCGAAGGCTTGAAGCTGTCCCAGGCCATGGGCGCCCAGTCGCATGTGTTTGACCCGCTCTATCGTTCCATGGTGGCGGCGGGGGAAAGCTCGGGCACGCTGGGCCCGGTGCTGGAGCGCTTGGCCGACCATCTGGAAAAGGGCCAGGCCATGCGCGCGAAAGTGACCGCAGCGCTGGTCTATCCGGCTTTTCTTGCCATCACGGCGCTCGGAATCGTCATTATGCTGATGACTTTCGTGGTGCCTAAAGTGGTGGACCAGTTCGACAGCATGGGCCGGGACCTGCCGCGGCTTACGGAAATTCTGATCGCGCTGTCTGATGGGGTGCGCGATTACGGGCTATATGCGGCCATTGCGCTGGGGCTCGGGATCATTGCCTTTGTACGGGCTTTGCAGGCGCCGGGGTTTCGGCGCCGGGTGGACGGAGCGATGCTCCATCTTCCGATCATCGGCCGGCTGATGCGCGAGTTACAGGCGGCGCGGCTGGCGCGCACGCTCGCCTCGCTCATTGCCAGTGGGACGCCAGTGCTGGAAGGGCTGACGGCGGCTCGCGGCACTGTGTCGAACACTGTGATGAAGGACGCCATCGGCGAGGTGGTGACGCAAGTGCGCGAGGGGACCTCGCTTTCTGCTGCGCTGCGCCGGGCCAAGGCGTTTCCCCCGCTCGTGGTCTATATGGCGGCCATGGGCGAGAAAAGCGGCCAGCTCGATACCATGCTTGTTAAGGCCGCCGATTATATGGAAGCGGAGTTCGAGGCCGTGACCGGCACGGTGCTCGGCCTGTTGGAACCGGCGATCATCATTCTCATGGGCGCGGTGGTGGGGACCATCATCATGGCGATCCTGCTGCCCATCTTGCAGTTCAATTCCGGCGCGCTGCTTTAGGCCCGCGCGCGGTGCATCATAGGGAGACTGGCATGACCGATCATCCGAAAGCCTTGGTTAAGCGCAAACCGGCGCGCCGTCAGAGCGCGAAGCGGTCGGGCGAGGCCGGCTTCTCGCTGGTGGAACTGATGGTGGTGATTGTCATTCTGGGCCTGTTGACCACGGTCGTGGTGCTCAATGTGCTACCGAACCAGGACCGGGCCATGGTGGAAAAGGCGCGCACGGACATTGCGACGCTGGAAAGCGCGGTCGAGATGTATCGGCTCGACCTGATGACCTATCCGGAAACGGAGTATGGCCTTGAGTCGTTGATGACGGCGCCGGCGGGGCTCAACCGGCCGCAGCGTTACCGGGACGGGGGCTATATCAAGCGGCTGCCCGCGGATCCTTGGGGCAATCCGTATCAGTATGTGCGCGAGAGCGCCCACGGCAATACATTCGATATCTTCTCGCTGGGGGCGGACGGGCGCATCGGCGGGGAAGGGCTCGATGCGGATATCGGCAACTGGGAACAGTAAGCGCGCAATGCGCCGCGGCGCCAGCGGGTTTTCCCTCGTCGAGCTGATGGTCGTCATGGTGCTGATCGGTCTGGTCTCGGTCGCGGTGGTGCTGACCTGGCCAGCCGATGATGATCCGCTGGTGAGTGATGCGGAACGGTTTGCCGGTGCGGTCGAACGGGCGGCCCAGGAAAGCATTTTGTCGGGCAAGATGCTGGGCGTACGCTTGGGGCCGGACGGCTACGGTTTCGTGCGCTTCGACCAGGGGCTTTGGATCGATCTGCCGGCGAACCGCTCGTTCGGCCCGCGAGCATGGGATGAGGCGGTGCGGATGCAGATCATCGAGTCTGCGATACAGGCCGGCGGGCGCCGACCGGCCCGGGCCGCACCGCAGCGCACGGGGGGCGTGGGCGAGCGGGTGCAGGACCCGCGCCTGGTGCCTCCCGATATCTGGTTTGATCCTGTGGGCATGGCCACGCCGTTCCTCGTGGTGCTGGAACGGGACGGGCGGGAAGTAACGGTGAGCGGCGATGCGGCGGGAGATGTGGCGATCAATGAGGCGCCCTGACCAGCGCCCGGACCTGCGCAATGGGGCCGCGTCCAAAGGCGGACGGACGGACGGCTTCACACTGGTCGAGGTGATGGTTGCCCTCGCTATTTTCTCCATCGCCGTGTTGGCCCATCTGCATTTGCAGGCCGAGAACGCCCGCACCATTGTGCGGCTGGAGGACATCGCTTTTGCGCAGATCGTGGCGGAAAACCGTCTGGCTGAATCGCTTGCCGCGAGCCTGCCGGTGGAGGTGGGCTCGAACCGGGGCGAGGTGACGCTCGCGGGACGCAACTGGGCCTGGGTCGAGCGGGTGGCCCCCACCCAAGACCCGAGCATGCTGACCCTGGAGGTTGAGGTCAGCGCGGACGGCGGCGAGAGCGTCATCGCTTCGGTCACCGGGTATCGCAGGGCGGGCCTGTGATGATCCGCGCCTGCCTCAAACACACAACGCCTCGAGCCGCCGGCTTCACCCTGGTGGAGATGATGGTGGCGTTGTTTGTCTTCGCGCTGTTGGCGACGGCGGGCTCGGCGGTGTTGTTGTCGGGGCTTGATGCAAAGGAGACCTTCGCGGCGCGGGAGGCCTCGCTGGGGCGGCTTTATGTGGCCCGTGCCATCATGAAGGCTGATTTCGGCCAAGCGGTGGACCGGGCCGTGCGCGATCCCGATAGCGGGCAGTCGCTGGGCGGGTTTACCGGTGGCTATGATCTCAATCAGGAGCGTCTGGTATCCTTGGTGCGCAGTGGCTGGACCAATCCATCGGCGGCGCTGCCACGGGCTGATATGCAATTCGTGCGCTACCGGCTTGAGGGCGATGTGCTCATGCGTCGGGCCTATGCGCGGCTCGACGCCACCGGCGACACGCCGTATCAGGACCGCGCCTTGCTCGCAGGGGTGGAGGCGATCGAGATCCGGTACTTTGATGGCGCGCGCTGGTCGCCCCGCTGGCCGGTTTCGGCGCGGACCGGTCGGCTGCCCCGCGCTGTTTCAGTGGAGTTGGAGCTGGCGGAGACGGGTGCGGTGCGTCAGGTGTTCCTCGTGCCGGGAGGGGCGTCATGACCCGGCGGGACGGCGAGCAGGGCAATATTCTCATCACCGTGCTGTTGATCGTGGCGGTGCTGTCGGTCATCGCGGTGGCGGTGATGGACGACATCCGTTTTGCCGTGCGCCGGGCCGCCAATGTGCAAGAGCGCGCCCAGGCCGATTTCTATGCCATCGGCGCGGAGCAATTCGCCATGCAGCTGATCGGCCAAGCGGTCCAGCGCGACCCCAGCCGCACTCTGCTGGAAGGCTGGGCGCGTGAGCCTGTGATTTTCCCCCTTGATGATGGGTTGATCGAGGCCCGCATCGACGATGCCAGCAATTGTTTCAATCTCAATGCTCTCGTCACCGGTGGCGATGGCGCCGAACGGGAGGCTGATGAGACGCATGTGGCGCTGCTGCGCAACCTGCTGGTGGCTCTTGATGTGGGCGAAGGGGATGCGGAGGGCCTTGCCAATGCTGCCGCCGACTGGATCGACAGTGACAGTGTGCCCGAGCCGCAGGGGGCGGAGGACTATTACTACCAAGGTCTAGCGCCGCCGTATCGGGCCGCTAACACGCTCATGGCCGAGGTGAGTGAAGTGCGCGCCGTGCGCGGCTTCACCCAGGAGATCTATGCCCGGGTCGCGCCCTTCCTGTGCGCCCATCCCACCACCGAGTTCAGCGAGATCAATGTGAACACACTGAACGAGGACGACGCCCCGCTTCTGATGATGCTGTTAGGGCCCCAGAACCTCAGCGCGGCCGATGCCCGTTCGGCCATCGCGGCGCGGGGGCCCAATGGGTATCGCAGCACCGATGATTTCTGGGCCGAGCCCGCCTTTGCGGGAAAACTGCCGACCCAGCCCGAAGAGCTGCCGGTTACCTTGAAGACGCGCTACTATGACCTTAAGGTGCGGGTGGCGTATATGCAGGCTTTCGTGCAGCAGCAATCTGTGCTGGAAGTGCGCCCTGCGCGGGATGTTGCCGTGATTTCCAGACGCTACGGGGTGGCGCCGTGACCAAGTCATTGATCCTTGCGCTGAGCGCGGAGCCAGGCGGCCCGGTCATCTGGGGCCTGGGAAGTGATGCCGGCACGCCGGGCACCAGCCCGCGCGTTGAAGCCACCGGACGGGTGTCCGGGCTGGACCAGGCCGCCGAGTTACCGCTTGGCGAAGCGGATCGCATCATTGCCGTGGTGCCGGGCAGCGATGTGCTCGCCCGCGACGTGACGCTGCCCGCGCGCCGGGAAAGCGAAGCGCGCGCCGCCGTGCCCTATCTCCTGGAAGATGATCTGGCGAGCGATCCCGAAACGCTGCACTTTGCGCTGGGTAAGGCTGGCGAGGGCGGCGCTCGGCGTGTTGCGGTGGTGGCCTCGGACACCATGGAGCGGTGGCGCGCGACGCTGGAGCCCATCGTCAAAGACCGGGCCTATGCCTTAATTGCGGATTTCGAAGCGCTGGAGCCACCCCGCGACGGGGCGCGGGTGGTGGACCGGGGTGACCGGGTGATCGTGGTTCCCAGCGACCGGGCCGGGTTCACGACGGAGCCGGAGCTTGCGCCCATGGTCATGCCCGAGACACTGGGCGAGGTCACGACCATCCGCCTGGAAACGGATCAGGCGGAGCGCCTCACGGAAGGGTTCACCTCTGCCTCGGTGGCCACGGCCCCGGCCCTGACGGATGGCGCTTACTTCTCCGAAGTGCTTGATGCGGTGCGCGAGGGGCGGGTGACGGACCTGCTTCAGGGGCGCTTTGCGCCTGATGGCGATTTTTCCCTGTCCTTGGATGTTTGGCGCCGGGCCACGGTCCTCGCGGCCACGGTGGCGCTGGCCTATGCCATCATGCTGGCGGGGCAGGGATGGCACTATGATCGGCTGGCGGATGATCGGCATGCGCAGGCACTCGGTGTTTTCCGCACGGCCTTCCCCGAGGTGACGCGGATTGTCAATCCGCAGGCACAGATGAATGCGGAGCTGGCGGCGCTGAAAGGTGGTGGTACGGACGATTACCTGCGGTTGTCATCGCTTCTGTTCGACAGTGTGGAAAACCTGCCGGGTGTGGAATTGCGAGACCTGCGCTATATGGCTGAGCGCGGCGAAGTGGCCGCCAGCATTGCCTACGGCGCCTATGGCGATGTGGAAGCACTGAAAACGGCGGTGGCCAACCGGGGTGGTGTGTTCGGCGAAGGCGGTTCACGTCAGCGCGGGGACCGCATCATTGGTGAAATCACCATCGGGCTGCAGTAAAGTCGGGAGCACGAGATGCAGTGGTGGACCGAACGCAGTCCGCGGGAGAAGCTGCTGCTCGGCGTGGCCGGCGGGCTGGGCGTGCTCATTATCCTCTACCAATTCCTGTTTGTGCCGCTCACGGCCTATCGTGCCGATGCGGTGCGCGATTATCAGCGCTCGGACGCTTTATTGACTGAAATGCGTGCCGGTGCGGCTGAGGCCTCGGCGCTGAAAACGGTGGCCGAGCGGCGGATCCGGCGCAGTGACCAACCGCTGCGGGTCACCGTTACAGCCTCGGCGCATCAGGCGGGCGTCACGATCACGCGGATTGAGCCGGCCCGTGACGGCGGCCTGTCAGTCTGGATCGAAGAAGTGGGCGCGCAGCCGTTACATCGCTGGATCAAAGATCTGCATGCGGATCATGGGATTGCCGTCTCCAAGGCATCCATCCATCGCCATGAGGATCGCCCGCTGGTGCGCGCGCAGATCCAGTTCGCAGGGAGCGAAGGCTCGTGAGGGCGTGGCATCTTGCCATTGTTTTTGTTTTGGCTCTGATCGGCTTCGGGCTGGCGGCGCTGCCGTTAAGTGCGGCCTTGCAGTGGTCCGGTGCCGATCGCTCGGGACTGAGCTATGCGCGTGCGACGGGCACGCTCTGGAACGGGACCTTGGAAAATGCCGTACTCGGACAGATCGCACTTGGCGATGTGACCGTGGAAACCCGGCCGCTTGATCTGCTCTTGGGGCGGTTGGGGATGGATTGGCGCTTCAATGGTCCGGGCCTTGGCGGGCAAGGGGATTTGTTGCTCTCGCCTTGGCAACGGGTGACGCTGCTTGATACGCGCCTTGCCGGCAACCTTGCGGATTTGCCGCTTGTGGTGCCCCTGTCCGGGACGTTGGGCCTTGATATCGACCGGCTGACCGTGGGGCCTGAGGGCTGTACGGCCGTGGTGGCACGGGTGGCGGCCGACCCCAAAGTGCATTATGGCGAAGAGCAAAGCTGGACCAGCCCGCCGCTCGACGGGGTCGCCGCGTGCACCGACGGTGTGCTGCATGTGCCCGTGAGCGGCACGCGCGGCGGCGACACCGTGTCCATCGATCTGCGTATAGCGCCGGACCGCACCTATGATGTGCAGCTCGGCGTCAAGAGCGGGGAGCGGCGCATTACGGACGCGCTCGAACTCATCGGCTTCCGGCGGGGTGCGGGCGGGCGTCTAGAGTATCAGGATCAGGGCGCTCTTGGGCGCTGAGGCGCTTTCGCGGCACGCGCCCTGAGCCATGCGTAAACGAGGCTGTCATGAGACATGGAGCGGTGTTGGCGGTGGGTCTGGCGTTATGCCTGGGGCTCGCGGGGTGTGGGTGGTCCCAGCCGGACCGGCCCACGCGCGGTCAGGATGATACCCGGGCCCTGATGGCGATCTTGAACAACCCCGCCGGAGCTCCCACTCAGCCAGTGCCTCAAGCTCAGGCACCCCAGCCGCAAGCGCCAGCATCCCCGCGACCGCAACCCGTGGCCCCGGCCGTCCAAGTCCCGGTTCCGCAACAGACCGCGCCGCAAACCCCCGTCTTCCAGGCTCCGGCGGATCCAGCTCCGGCCGGGCCAACTCCGGCCGAGCCACCGCGTTCCGTGCAGCCCATGCCGCCGCAGCCAACGCAAACGCCAGCGCCGGCCCCTGTGGCGCAGGCGGATAGTCCCGTGGGCAGTCTCTCACCACAAACACTGGAGCCCGGCGCGTGCGGCCTTTTCCTCTGGGTGCGCCAGCGCCAGGCCCATCTGGTTTTCTTCTCCGGCGGGCGCAGCAATGAAGCGCGGATGCATATGGATGGGCAGGACGTGACGCTGCAGCGGCTCACGGCGGATGGCACCATGCTGTTCGGCCAGCATGCGCGCCAGACCTTTCTCGCGAATGGTCGGCAGATCGCGCTCAATGTCGTGTTTCAGCCGCGCTCCGATCTCGCCTCCGGGGCTGCCGTGCCGCAGGGTACCCTGCGGGTTGAGGACAATGAGGGGTGGTCCTTTGTGATGCCGGTCGCAGGACTGATTGCCTGTCAGCCGGTCTGATCGCGCCAATGCCTCGGCAGAGATGCCTCGTCTGTGGTAGCCTTATAGCAACGATCAACGGTTGGTGTGGCCGGCACCCAGGGACCGCACCCTGTGGCCGGATCCCCCGAATCGTCGCTTGATTGCAGGCACTCGAACGGGACTGGATCCCTCGAGGCCTCCCCGCAAGAAGGGTCAAATGCGTGATGAGGGACGGGCCGGGCGCGAACAGCGTGAGCGGTGTGACAGGGGCGAGCCAATGGGTCTGGGGCGCGGCGGCCATTGCGCTGGCGGCCCTGATGCCGGTCGGCGCGAGCGCACAGCAGGAGGCGCCTGTGCCGGGTGAGGCGCCCGTGGCTGAGGCCGAAGCCGCTGAGGTGGAGGACATACGCCGTAAGGATGAGGTGATGATCGTTGAAGGCGAGGCCACCCGGTTTCGCCGGGCGCTCGATAATTCCCAAGCCTTCAACGAGTTCTTCTCCGACGAACGCTTCGAGGACGAAATCAACTACACCCGCGTGCGCCTGCGCGCGAACGCGTTCTTTCGGGAGGGCCAGGGCGCGGATCTGGATCCCCAAACCCGGGTGCGCATCCGTTTGCCCGGCGCCAAGCGGCGTTTCAACCTGTTGCTGTCGGGGGATTTCGATGATGCGCTTGGCCTCAACAATGAGGAAGATCCGCTTCAAGAAGATCTGAAAAACCTGTTGGAGCCCGAGGAATCCGAAGACGGCAGCTTGGCCCTGCAGACCTTCCTGGCGGCGACCGAGCAGCTCAATATCAGCGTCCAGACCGGCGTGCGTCTGCGCAACGCCACACCCGTGGCCTTTATTGGCCCGCGCTATCGGCAGACATTCGATCTCGACCCCTGGCTCTTACGCATCACCCAGCAGGTTCGTTGGTTTTCCGATGATGGCTTTGCCATCCGGTCCGCCTTGGATTTTGAGCGGGAGCTGGCGCCCAAATTTCAGTTGCGCATTACGCCCAACGCGGATTGGAGCCAGGATGACGAGGAAATCGCCTATGGCGTCAATATCCGCCTCTACCATGATCTGGGGCCCGATCACGCGCTGCGCTATGATCTGACGGCGCGCATTGAAACCGAGCCGGTGCACCAGGCGGACCGGTTCATCGCCCGCGTCCGCTATCGCCGCCGCCTGCTCGGGACATGGCTCTATGGGGAAATTGCCCCGGAACTGGCTTTTCCGCGAGATCGGGATTTCGATCTCACGCCAGGGATCCTGTTGCGAATAGATACTATTTTCAGCCATAGCTGGTGATAATTTAGCGTTGAGGTGTGAATTGACTCGCCTTGCGTTTCGACTCACGGCATCCTGCTTGCTTGTAGCAAGCCTATCCACAAATCGACATAGCGGTGGATGGCTTGTAAATTGTAACGCTTTTCTCGTGTGAGGAGCGTCACAGTATCGTAATATCCGAACTGAAAATGAGGGGATTGTCACCGGGAGGCCTTGTGTTTCCCCTGCAATCCGGATCCGTTCGGCGGTGCCGTGGAGCGTCATGACCCAGGATTGGACCAGTCCGTATACACCTGTTGGCAATGACCCACTGTTCTGCGCACAAATAAAAAACGAAATCTGGCTCACTTTGATGGGCGCGATGATGAATCGGTCGGGCGGTGCAAAACCGTCCGGGCCGGATCATAACACTGCCTGTTTGTCTGATTGCAGACGGTCTTAGACCGTTTGTCGCCTTCGTCTGCCGGTGGGGCGCCGGAAGGATAGGGCGGTCATAGTCGGGATGCGTGCTTCCGAGCCCAATCGTGGCTCGTGACGGGAAGCGTGAGAGCCATGAGATGTGCCTTTGCGCCACATTTCCCACGGTCATCTCCGTTATGGCAATAGAAGAATGGTCACGATGCAGACAAACTGTGTTTTGATCGTTCTTGATACCTGTCGGTACGGGAACTAAATTGAGTCCTATCGGCAGTTCTTTCGGTTGGGCGGTGCTGTGCGCACTCTGTTGTCTGGCCGAAAGAGGATAACGTCAAGGCGCTGGAGCAAGGCAGGGTTGCACGCTGCCTCAACGCTCCGGGGGATGAGTGAGGAAGCGTTATGACACTGTGTGAACCCGAGGGGCCGCGTTGGGATTTTTCCCGGGTCGATGATGCCATTGGCCATGTTCTTCTCGTTGAAGATAATCCGCATGATGCACTATTGATGCGGAACATGCTGGAAGCAGAGGCCAAAGATGTGAGCGGTGTTGAGACTGTCTCACGATTGGAGGACGCGTGTGATCGCCTGAACAATCGCCATTATGATCTGGTGCTACTGGCGCTGAGACTGCGTGAGGGCGATGCCTTTCACCAGGCGGTCTCCACGATCACGGAACGTTGTCAGGCGCCTGTCGTGATTGTGACGGATGAGAAAGACACCGGCCTTGGCCTTGATTGCCTGCTGCTTGGCGTCCAAGAAGTGCTGCGCAAGGACATGTTGAGCCCGGAAAGCCTGAAGCGGGCGATGGTCTTTTCTCGGCAACGCTTCCAGATGGCGCAAGAGTGGTTCGAGGCGAATACCAAAGCTCTTCAGAATGCGGATGAGCAGGAGCTGGTAGCTGTGTCGGCGGATCTGCCGCAACCGGATCTGCCCATGCTGGTGGTGAATGAGGCCGGGGCCATCGTTTCGGCTACGGATGCCGCCGTGGCCATGATGGGCTGGCATGACGAGGACGTCATCGGGCGCACCTTGATCGAAGAGATGGAACAGTTACGCCGAGAAGGTCGCGCTGCGGCCATCATGATTGTCCGGATGAAGGACACGCTATGGAACGGTGAGCCGGCTCATGTCCTGCGCATTGATCTGGATCCGGCGACGGGGTGATGATCCCCGCCCGGTTTCCACGCGGGCAAGGACCTGAGTTTGTCCGTTTGCAGGCGGATGGTTATTCGGCTGCGGCCGCATTGGGGCGTGTCATAGCGCCGGTCAGAACACCGGCGATGAAACCCAGCGCCAGGTCGGCGGTGCGCTCCAATTCCGCGCGGCTGCCGGACAGGTCGGGATTGACCTCGACCACATCAAGGCTTGCCACACGACCCGTGGCGTGCAGCGCCCGGGCCAGGTGGCGCATGTCCGCTTCGCTGAAGCCGTCGGGCACCGGCACGCCAGTGGCCGGCGCCAGCGTCGGGTCCATGACATCGATATCGAAACTCACATGCAGCGGATAACGCCCCTGCGGATCGATGGCGTCGAGCGCCCGGCGCAAAGTGGCTTCGGGGCCCAAAGCGCGCATGTCGGTGGTTGAGAAATGGGCGATCCCGAAACGGTCGAGGATCTCCCACTCGCCGGGGTCCACATCGCGCAAGCCAATAAAGGCGATTTGCTCGGGCTTCAGGCGCGCCCCCACACAGGTGCTCTCGGCGAGTTGTGCCGGGTCGAACAGCCCCAAATGCGCCGCTACTGGCATGCCATGGGTGTTGCCCGAGGGCGAGATCGCCGGCGTGTTGATGTCCGCATGAGCGTCCACATAAAGGATCCGCGTCTCGGGGTTTGCCCTGAGAGCGCCTTCCAGTGAGCCAAAGGCGATGGCGTGATCGCCCCCCAATGTCAGGGGGAAACCGCCGCTCGCCAGGCTTGCCGCGATGGACGAGGCAAGCACTTCCAGCGCCTCGGCAATGGCAAGCCCACCCGGCAGGCCCGCCAGGCCCCGTTCTGTAATGGCCTGGGCGCTGCGCGGTGGCCAGCCGAGGCTGTGGAGCAGGGCGTTCAGGCCCCGATCCATCAGCACATCCGCCCCGCGGCCTACGCCCCGATGCGGCTGGCCTGAATGGATGCGGCTCAACAAGACGTCAACAGGCCGCACGGTCAGCGGCCCGGGAGCGGTTATCCCGCTCACGGTGTCGATGGCGCTCATGGTGATAACCCCCGATGGCGTTTTTGCTCCGCCGGCGCGCCGGCCCTGTGTTCGGACCTTTATGACGCGGCCGGCGTCCTCCTCCAGGCTCAGGCGGGCGTGTGGCCCTCCAGGTCCCGAATGGTCTGCCGGAACTGCTCGACCGCCCCGTCGAGGGCGTCCTCGGCGATCACGAGCGGCGGCGCGAAACGCACCACGGTCTCGTGAGTTTCTTTCGACAGCACGCCGCGCGCCATCAGCCCTTCGCAGACGGCGCGAGCGGTGGCATGACGCGGATCAATCTCGACCCCGATCCACAGGCCGGCGCCGCGCACGTCTTGGATCAGCGGGCTTTGCACGGCGCGCAGGCCCTGCATCAACTGCTCGCCCAGGCGGGCGCTACGGGCTGCCATATCCTCTTCAATGAGGAGAGTGAGCGCTTCCAGACCCACTGCCGCGCCCAGCGGATTGCCGCCGAACGTCGAGCCATGCGAGCCGGGGTCAAACACCTCCATCACCGCCCGTGTGCCAACGAAAGCCGACACCGGCAACAGCCCGCCGCCCAGCGCCTTGCCCAGGATTAGGCCGTCCGGCCGGATGGCTTCATGCTCGAACGCGAACATGCGGCCGGTGCGCCCAAGGCCTGTCTGGATCTCGTCCAGGATCAGCAGCACGTTCTTCTCGTCGCAGATCTGGCGCAGCCGCTGCAAAAACCCTTTTGGCGGAATGCGGATACCCGCCTCGCCCTGCATGGGCTCGATCATCACCGCGCAGGTGTTGGGGCCGATGGCGGCGGCAAAGGCTTCGGCATCGCCGAACGGTGCCACGGTGAAGCCCGGCGCGAAGGGACCGAAATCGGCGCGGTATTCTTCGTCGGTGGAGAAGCCGACAATGGTGGTGGTGCGGCCATGGAAGTTATCGGTCGCCACCACGATCTCGGCCTGGTCCTGGGGGATACCCTTGACCCGGTAGCCCCAGCGCCGCGCCGCCTTGATGGCGGTTTCCACCGCCTCAGCGCCGGTGTTCATGGGCATGGCCATGTCGAGGCCGGACAGGGCGCAGAGTGTTTCCAGAAACCCGGCCAGCTTGTCGGAGTGAAAGGCGCGCGAGGTAATCGCCAGGCGCGAGGCCTGCTCGCTGAGCACGGACACCAGGCGTGGATGGGCGTGACCATGGCTGACGGCAGAATAGGCGCTCATCATGTCCAGATAGCGCCGGCCGTCCACGTCCCACAGCCATTCGCCTTCACCGCGTGCGAGCACAACGGGCAGGGGCTTGTAGTTATGGGCACAAACGGCGTCTTCGCGCGCGATGGTTTCGCGCATGGCCGGAGACGGGGCGGCATGCGGCGGCTCGGTGGCGGTTCCGGTCAACGCGGTGAAGCTGTGCTCACGGGGCGTGTGAAGGGACTCGCGATCGAGGCCATCCATAGGGCCGCTCCTTTGCTCTGGGACGCCCGCCGCACCAAGGCTGCGAGCCAGTGTTGACAATGGCGAAAGCGTGCCACGACTCGCGCCGCATGGGGCGCTGACTTGCCCCTGCATGCCGCAGAAATTGCGGTGAAGGGGTGGCTTTGGCGTCGATCTTGCGGTCATCCAGGATTGGGACGGCTTAGGCGGTTTCCGCCTCTCCCAGCAGTGCAAGCGGCAAGCCGGTGCCGGTTTTCACCGAGCGCATCACGATGTGGCTCTTGATCTCGCTAACGCCCAGGGCCTCATCTTCGATCAGGCGGGCGGTGAGGTCCTGATAGGCGGCGATGCCGGAACACACAAAACGCAGGACGTAATCGCAAGCGCCGCTGACTTCGGCGCACTCCGCCACATCCGGGCAGGCGGCGACCCAGGCCTCGAAGGCCTGCTGACGGCGGTTGCCATGCTGGGCCAGGGTCACTTGCGCATAAACCGCAATACCGGCCCCGAGTTTGGCTGCGTCCAGCTCCGCCCGGTAGCCGGCGATAACACCGGTTTGTTCCAGCCGTTTCACCCGGTCAAGGCAGGCACTCTCCGACAGTCCAACAGTCTCGGCCAAGGCCCGATTGGTCATGCGGCCCTGCTCCTGAAGGGTCGCGAGGATCTTTAAATCAAGGCGGTCGAGGGAACGGTCACGCATGAGGATACTTCGGGCAATCAAGACGCGGGGCACTGGCCTCCCGGGCCGCCCCGTCGTGCGCGAGCCGTTTCGCGCGTGTGCTTTATACCAGCCGACGGTATAAGGCCGTGTTGCGGACACGCAAGCGCAAGGGCTGATTCCGGCCCGACAAGGCGCGAGATCGCGCGGCAGGAGGCAGCAGTGGAGATCCGCGAAGCACGCAATCATGCGCGGCGCGCGCCCGTGATCTGGGCCCTGCTCGGGGCCTTGGTCATGGCGGGGGCGGTGCTGGTGCTGCTGGGCCAGATCAGCGTTGTGGGCGTGGTCCTCGCGGCCGCCACCGGACTGGCGGGCTGGATCATCGCCCGCCACCGGGCCCGACAGGATGGGATCCCGGCGGCGCCCGTCTGGGGTGTTGAAACGCGTCCGGTGCCACTCATTGCGTTGGAAGGTGGCGTTGAAACCGGCCAGCGCGCGCCTTCGCTCGCCGCGGTGTTGGAGCAATTGCCCGACCCGGCTCTGCTGCTTGATGCCGAAGCGCGCATTGTGCTCGCCAACGCCCAAACCCGACAGATTTTCCGATCCGCCGCGCCGGGGCGTCCCATTACCTCGGCGATCCGCACTCCGAGTGTCCTTGATGCCATCGAGCAGGTGCGCGGGGGCGCGCCGGCCCAGGCGGTCGAATACACGCTGCTGGTCCCGTTCGAGCGGCATTTGGAAGTGTTTGTGGCGCCGATCAGCGACTCTGGCCTGAGCGGACGGGGCGATGGCTGGCCGGTTCTGGTGGTCATCCACGATCTCACCTCCATGAAACGGCTGGAGCAGATGCGGGTGGATTTCGTCGCCAGCGCCAGTCATGAGCTGCGCACGCCGCTGGCGTCGCTCACCGGCTTTATCGAGACCTTGCGCGGACCGGCGCGGGACGATCCAGAGGCCCAGGACCGTTTTCTCGGCATCATGACCGAGCAGGCCGCGCGCATGGGCCGGCTGATCAATGATCTTCTGTCCTTAAGCCGCATTGAGCTGAACGAACATGTGACCCCAGGCGATGAAGTGGACATGGACCAGGTGGTGCCGTCGGTGGTCGAGGCCCTCTCGCCCATGGCGGCGGAAGCCGAGGTGCAGGTGATGGTCTCCGGCGCCAGCGATGGCCTGTTGCTGGGGGATGCCGACGAATTGACGCAAGTGGTGCAGAACCTGCTCGACATCGCCATTCATTACGGCGGTGGTGGGGGGCGGGTGGACGTGGTGCTGTCCAATGTGCCCGCGACCGAGCGCAGCGCGCCAGTGCGTCGGCTCGTGCGCATCGCCGTGCGGGATTACGGCCAGGGCATTGATCGGGAGCACATTCCGCGCCTGACCGAGCGCTTCTACCGGATTGATGTGCGCAAGTCGCGGCGCCAGGGCAGCACGGGCCTGGGGCTCGCCATCGTCAAGCACATCGTCAACCGTCATCGGGGCTGGTTGGAAGTGCAGAGCGCGCGGGGCGAGGGCAGTACCTTTATTGTTACCCTGCCGCTCATCGATCAGGCGCTCGCCCCGGTTGAGGATGCGGTGCAGACCATCACCGTGCCCGAGCCGCGTGAGCCGACACCGAACCAGCCGATCGTCACAGAGACCGTATCCGTGCGTGAGGACGATCAGGCAGGCGCAGGCCGGGTTGAGGGGGCGAGGATGTCATCAAAGAGTCATTGAACTGTCGTATTCATAAAACCACAAGATTTGATAATGGTGTACCCTAAAGCGGGTTCTGAGGGGGTATCAAAGCACTCGCAGCGGGCGCGCACGGGGGCCTCATGTGCCGATGGCATCCCTGCGAAGATCCCCTGATTGATGAGTATGGATGTGCGTATGGGGCGCGGCGGCCGGATTTCTGACCGCCGTCCTTGTGCTGCGCTCAGCCCTTGTGCTGCGTT